>JBDHGR010000026.1:0-17173 GCA_039589815.1 Gemmatimonadota bacterium
GGGCTCCAACTGGGGCGGGCAGGTCAAGCAGATGGATCTGAACACACTCCGGAGTCGGGGTGGAGGACCGCCGGTCGGAGTGAAACCAGTGGATGAAGACGCTGACGGGAGCCTCCTGGCGGCGGCAGTGGAGGCCCGGAGGCACGTTCCCTCGGTATACGAATCCATGCAGGGCCTGGTGTTCAAGGACGAAGCCATGCCCCTATGGGACGGAGTCTCCATGGACTGGTGGGGAATCCACTCCCACGCCGAGGATGTCCAGCGCTCCGGCTCCGCCATCTACTCCTGGGCCAGCTGGACGGATGCCGGGACGGCCCAGGGTGTCCTGCACCGGTTCATGACCCTCTCCAACCCCCAACGGGCCGTCATCGCGGCGTGGAGCCATGGCGCCCGACAGGACACCGATCCTTTCCATGCGGTCGATCATCCCCTGGACCCTCCCACCGAAGCACAGTTCCTGGAAGACCTGTGCTTCTACCAGGCGTACCTTGGTCGCAAAGGGGATTCCGGTGGAGAAGGAGGCTCCGGCGGCGCGGAGGCTTCAGACAGCGTGGGAGCCCCGGGTCGCGAAAAGGAAGCCATGAGACCGGATGGGCCCACGAAAGAGTTGGTCTACAAGACCATGGGAGAGGACGGGTGGAAACGGACCGGCCAGTGGCCCCTGCCCGAGACGGAGATGACGGCCTGGTATCTTCGGGAGGACGGTGGGCTTTCCCCCCAACCGCCTGGGACCACGGGCACCGACGAATACCGGGTGGACTTCAGCCACACCACCGGGACTCGAAACCGTTGGGCCACGAACAACGGAGCCGGGGACGTAGTGTATCCGGATCGAGGGGAAGCCGACACCCGGCTCCTGACCTACACCTCAGCACCCCTGAAAGAGGACCTGGAGGTGACGGGCCACCCGGTGCTGACGCTCCATCTCAGTTCCACGCACGAAGACGGGGCCGTTTTCGCTTATCTGGAGGACGTGACGCCGGATGGCCGGGTTCTCTACATCGGCGAGGGTCAGCTGAGGCTCCTGCACCGGACGGTATCGGAAGAAGAGCCCCCGTTCGTCACCGCAGGACCCTACCACTCCTACAAAGAGGCCGACGCGGAGCCCATGACCCCGGGGGAGGTGGCGGAGGTGACCTTCGCTCTCCACCCCACCTCCATCCTCTTCCGGAGGGGGCATCGTATCCGAATCGCCATCGGGGGCGCCGATGCCGAAACCTTTGCCCGAATCCCCGCCGAGGGCACGCCGGAGTGGACCGTAGAACGGAGCCCGGACCGGGCCAGCCACATTCTTCTTCCGGTGATTCCCCGGTAGAGGCTGACACCGCAAAAACAGGAGTTGGGAAAAATGGGCAGTTCGTTTCGGTTTCGAGGCAGGTGGGCAGCCGCACTGACCGTGATTTCGGTGGTCTTGGTCGCCATCGGGATCCGAAACCTCAACCAGGCGGGAGATCCAGCTGATCCCATCGACTACATCAGGCTTGCACTGGAGGAAGTCCCCATTGTCTGTCTGTCGGAGGGTGGGCATGCGACCAGGGAACCGCATCTGTTTCTCCGGCGGCTACTCAGTGACAGGTCCATTCTGGAAGCAGTGGACGTGATCATCTTGGAGTTCGCAGCGGGCTTACATCAAGCGGTTTTGGACGCCTACATCCGGGGGGACGACGTGCCTTTCGCTACGCTGAGCCATGTTTGGCGGGACACGGGCCAGTCCCCCATGGGACCGTGGGACAGCCCGCTGTACCAGGAGCTACTAGAGGTGATCCGGGATGCGAATCGCGACCTTCCCCCGGATAAGAAGGTGCGGGTGGTGGCCGGCGACCCCCCCATCGACTGGGAGCAGATCCAGACCGTGGAGGATTTCCGCAGTGCCCGCCTCCCGAGGGACCCCTACGGTGCCGAGCTGGCCATGGAACAGGCCTTTCAGGAGGGGAACAGAGTCCTGATCATCTTCGGAGGCGCTCACATGACCAGGGTCCCCATTGGCCCGGAGGACCCTCGGAACTCCCTCACCTACCGTATCCTGAGCGAGCACCCGGATGCGGTCCGGGCCATCTCATTCCTGAGTCCCGAGGACCTGGGCGTGGAGGACCGGATCGGCGAGCTCGTACCGGAGACAGTCTATTCCACCCATGATCACTGGGTCGGAGAGATCAACGGCGGGCTTGTGTTCCCCCTCATCTATTCCCTGGTCCCCAACCCGAGCACGGGTGAGCAGGAGTGGCAGGAGGTGACGCTCTATTCGGACTACCAGGTCAGGGATCTCTTCGATGCCCTCATCTATATCGGGCCGACGAGTGATTGGGAGTTCGTGCCGGCATCCTTCGACCCGGTTCGTGACGCTGAATACCTGGCCGAGCTGAACCGCAGGAGCATGCTCCGGTTCGGGCGGCCTTTCGAGTCCGGGGGGTAGGGGAAATATCGGGAAGAAACGCTGGACCATGATTCGGCTCACTGGGAAGGGCCGGGTCGCCTTCGAGAAGTGCCGGTCCGAAATGCGGGAGACCCATCGCGACCTGTCATCGCTCCGGACAGGGTTCTAGACTTCAGAACCACGCTCCCTGGAAAACAGGACCTGGCAATTGTACATTGTACATATGAAACGCGTAACCGCCAGTGACGCCAGAAAGAACTGGTTCCGCCTCCTGGACGAGGTCGCCCAGGGTGCCGTGGTGTGCATCGAGCGGGCCGGACGGCGCATCGTTCTCCGGCGGGAACCGGACGAAAGCGACGCTACCAACCTTCCCGACTACGCTGATCTGCTCCGGGTGCCGGGGTTGGAGGAGGCCGACCGGTGGGGTTGGGAGTGGTCTGAGGAGAAGGGCACCCTGGAGCCCGAGGGGTGAACCTGCTCCTGGACACCCATTTCCTCCTCTGGACCGTCCTGGGCTCGGATCGCCTCCTGGAGTTCCCTTGGCTGGACTCATACCGGCCATGGGGGATCTCCCCGGTCTCCTTTCTGGAGATACAGTTCCTTGCAGAAGTCGGCCGCCTGGAGGTCCAGGAACCGAGCTTCTCAAAGGCCGTGGCCACGGACCGCCGTTTCGTGATCGACGAAGTCCCCCTGGTGTCCCTGGTAGAAAAAGCCCTCCCACTGTCGTGGACCCGAGATCCTTTCGACCGGCTTCTGGCTGCCCACAGCGAAGCCAGGCGTGTACCGCTCTGCAGCCTGGACCGGCGGATCAGGGCGAGACACCGCCTGCTTGTGGGTGAGTTGAGGAACTGACCCGGGTGCGCATCCGCAAAAACCCAAATATCCCCCCTCTCAAGCCCCATACCCCCCACTCCCCCCGACCCTGCCGAGAGGCGCGCGGGTTCGTCACGTATCCCTACATTTCTCCCCAGCGCCACAACCGCGTTGCGTCCGCGGAACCTCTCAGACCATAGGTCATCCACCACGGTGCAGGGTTCCAACCCGGCCGTAGGAGGAAGAGGCAGCCGGTATTCTTATCCGCAGACGAGGAAGAGGCAGCCGGTATCCTTATCCGCAGACTCGGCAGATTTTTCCCACCCGGGCCTGGAACACCGCACAAAAAGGGCTCAAAACCAGGGCTATTTCACGGTCCGGTCCTTGCTTATCCCCTCTTGGGGCGTCTTCACTTCAAAAGACGCCACCCCGTTGCACCACTGCTAAGAAGGACTGCGATGGTCGAGACGAGAGGAGATGGATCTGAAAGCCGGCTCGGGTCGGAAGTGTCTCCCTGTGGGTTCGTCCGATCCTCCAGCAAAGTCGAAGCGGCCCGGCGGACGCCTTCGGAGCAACCGGCCCTTTGTCAGAAAGTCCGGGCCGGAGAGCTGGCTGAGTCGATTCGGGCACTGCCGCTCACCCTCACCATGTCGGCAGTGGTCTCGGTCCTCATTGTCGTCCTTCTCTGGAACAGCACACTCCACTCCCGGCTCTTGATCTGGATTGGCATCCACCTTGGCGTCACGCTGTGGCGGGGCCTGATCGTCCGGAATTATCAGATTGCTCCCCCGAAGCCAGAGGAGGTGGAAGCATGGGCGGGCCACTACACCTTCTCGGCCCTGGTAACGGGTATCGTCTGGGGTGGGGTCGGCCTCTTTCTCCTGCCGGCTGAGCCAGATCCGCTTTTCGGGGTGACCCTCGTGATCCTGATCGGCGTGTCGGCAACCTCGCTTTTCACTCTCGCCCCGATCTTCTCTGCCTACCGGGCCCTCATCATTCCACTCCTCCTCCCCACCGGACTGGTTCTGCTTTTTACGGGAACGTCAGCCTCGTTTTGGTGGGGGGTCACCCTGCTCGTGTTCATGACCATGGCCCTGGCCAACGGACGTCGGTACAACCAGAACCTCGTGGAGTCCCTCCACCTCCGGTTCGAATCGGAACGGTCGGCCAAGGAGTTGAAAGAGGCGAAGGAAGCCGCAGAAGCCGGAAGCAGGGCGAAATCAGAGTTCCTGGCCGTGATGAGTCACGAGATCCGGACGCCGGTGACCGGGATCATCGGCATGGCCGAACTACTTCTCGAGAGGATCACGGACCTCCGGAACCGGACGTATGTGAAGGGACTGCTGAGATCCAGTCTGAACCTGAAGGGCGTACTCGACGACATTCTGGACCTCTCCAAAGCCGAGGCAGGGAACATGGAGATCGAGAATGTCGACTTCGAGCTTCGGACTCTGGTAGATGACACGCTGTTGATGTTCGCGGAGGTGGCGACCCAGAAGGGTCTCGAGCTGGATTCGACGGTGGCTGAGGACCTACCCTTGGTCGTCAGGGGTGATCCCGGGCGGGTTCGCCAGGTCCTCCACAACCTCCTGGCAAACTCCGTCAAGTTCACCGAGGCGGGAGGGATCAGTCTCAGGGTCAACCACATGGGAGTCCACGCGGGGAAGACCACCATCCGCTTTTCGGTTCGGGACACGGGAATCGGGATTCCCCGTGAGAAACACAAACAGATCTTCGAAGCGTTCTCCCAAGCCGACTCGTCCCACACTCGCCGGTTCGGAGGGACGGGCTTGGGCCTGGCCATCAGCCGCCACCTCACAGAGTTGATGGGCGGGACAATCCGAGTGGCGAGCACCGAGGGAAAAGGATCCACCTTTTGGTTCACCGTCGCGTTGGAGGCCGGGAGCAAGCTTGAGGAGACGGAGGCATGGGTCCCGGGACCCGAGGGTGCCCTCGGCGGGCGGATACTGGTCGTTGAAGACAACGAAAACAACAGGTTGATGGTCCGAGAAATGCTCTCCGAACGAGATGTCTTCTGCCTGGAGGCTGAGAACGGGCGAGAGGCGCTGGCTGCGGTGGAAACCGCTGGAGAGCTGGATTTGATTCTCATGGACTGCAGGATGCCCCTCATGGACGGCTACGAGGCCACGCGGCGGATCCGAGAATGGGAAGAGGATGTGGGGCTCCCAGGGTCCAGGCGGATCCCGATCATCGCACTTACGGCAAACGCCTCGGCTGAGAATCGGAGGACCTGTCTCGAAGCAGGGATGGATGACTACTTGTCCAAACCATTCAGGATGGCGGAACTCTTTGAGGTCCTGGAGAAATGGATGGATGCCCCCGTGGAGGTCGACGCTCAGGGAGCGTAGGGTCCCGGCGGACCTCCGGTGGCTCGCGGAAAGCGATGAACATTCCAGATAGTCCAACGGAACACGCTGGAGGGTCCTCAGGGTCCACGGTGGAACGGCCCAGGGACGGTTTCCCCGAACCGCCCTCGGAGGACGCCTTGAATCGAAGCCGGTTCTTGACCAGCATGGGCCACACCCTCCGAAGCCCCCTCAACGCCATTCTGGGGTTTGCCGACGTACTTCTCTACGGCTCCTCAGGTCCCCTCACCGACCGCCAGAGGAGACACGTCCAGCAACTGGTGGACGCAGGGGAACGACAGCTGGAAATCATCGACAACCTGGTTGAGCTTTCCCGGATCCATTCAGGGGATTCGACGGCCCAACCGGAGGCCACGGATCCGCTGCGGATTCTGGAAACCGCGGTGGGAACCTTCGGGCCAAAAGCAGAGGCCAAGGGCGTCAGTATTCTCCTGGACGCTGAGCCGGACCTGGGAGCGGTGCATGTGGATCCGGAAGGACTTACGAGGGCAGTCGGGAATCTCTTGAGCAACGCCATCCGGCACCTCGATGAGGGAGGTGTGATCCGGATCGCCGTATCCCGGGAAAGCCCTAGTGGGGGAACGGGTTCCCCGGCAGGTGAAACCCTCCAGATTTGCGTGGCCGACTCCGGTCCGGGCATAGGGAAGGAAGAACAGAAGTTCCTCTTCCAGGACCTGGACCACGGAGATGCGTTCACCGCCCGTCAAAAACAACGGAACGGGACCGGTTTACCGCTGGCCCGGCGCCTGGTGGAAAGGCATGGAGGCCAAATATGGGTGGAGAGTTCGGGTAGGAGGGGGGACGGGAGCCGGTTCATGATCACCCTGCCCCTGATCGGAGGGGATGATCCTCCCACGAAACTCCCGGCGGACAAAACCGGGGCCTTCGGGAATGGGGGCCGGCCATGAGCCAACTGCCGCCCGGCCACCCGACGGGTCCGCTGGTCATGGTCGTCGATGACGAACCGAGAGATCGAATCCTCCTGAAGGAGGTTTTGGAGGACGACGGATACCAGGTGGTGGAGTGCGAAGACGGCCTGGAAGCGCTTGACCAGATCCGCGCCCTTTCCCCCGACGTCATCCTTCTGGACGTGATGATCCCCGGCTTGAACGGCGTGGAGGTGTGTCGAGAACTATCCCAGGACCCGCGAACTGTAGCCATCCCCGTACTCCTGGTTACTTCCCAACGGGACCGGGAGGATCGTTTGGAGGGCATCTCAGCGGGAGCTCGCGACTTCATCTCCAAACCGGTGGACCTGGCGGACCTGAAGGTCCGGGTTCGAAACGCCGCCCACATGAAGAGTCTCTACGATCAGAGTGAGGATCGGTACAGTCGCATTCTGGAGCTGGAGGGCCTGAGGGACAGCCTGGTCCATATGGTTGTTCATGACCTCAAATCCCCGCTGACGTTGATCCGGGGGAATCTGGATCTTCTCGGCATAATCGTGGGAGATGGACTGGAGCCCGATGGGAGGGAGGCCCTGGATATGTGTACTGACGGGGCCGATCAGATGAAGCGGATGGTGAACTCACTTTTGGACCTGAACAAGCTGGAGGCCGGAGGGTTGGAGCTGGATTGTCGGGAGACGCGACTCCTGGAAGTGATCGAGGAAGCTCGGTCGTCCCTCGGGAACGCCGGGTTCCGGCGGGTGTGCCTGAAACGATCTGACAGAGTAGGTCCGGATACAGCCGAATGCGATCGAGGCTTGGTGAAGCGAGTCGCCGTGAACCTCCTTTCCAATGCGTTGGAATACACGCCGGTGGAAGACCCGGTCTGGGTCAAGCTGATTCCCAGAACCAGTTCGGTGCGGATCGAGGTGGAGGACCGGGGTCCCGGAATACCCGAATCCTACCGGGAGAAGATCTTCGACAAGTTCTTCCAGCTCGAGGGGACCCGAGGGGCGAGAAAAGACTCCACCGGCCTTGGTCTGGCATTCTGCAAACTGGCTGTGGAAGCTCACGGAGGGCAGATCGGCGTCACGCAGGCCAAGAGTGGTGGTTCTCTCTTCTGGTTCGAACTCCCTCGATCCCAACCTGTTTCTTCAGGAGCCCTCACCGTGGAAGGCGCAAGGGCACCGCGAACGCCACCAGTGATTCCCCGGAGGTAGCTGCTTCCTAGACGGTTTTGGCCAACGCCGGCCTCAAAAACAGCAGCTGCCCCGACACGGCCGACAGCTCCAACCCGTAGCGGCTGGCAACGGCTGTTCGGTAGGCGTCGATCTGGGGGCGGTAGAAGGCCACCTTCTCGGCTACGGCGTCCGGATCTGAAGCGTCCAGGACATCGGTCTTGAAGTCCAACACCTCCGCACCCACCACACGTCCCTCTTCCTCCCATAAGACCAGACGATCGATGTACCCCTGCAAGATCCCGTCGGACACCCGGTGAAGGAAGGGAAGCTCCCGCTCTACTCGGGCCCCGGCAGGGTAGCTGGCCCGATTCAGGGCGGCCCTGATGGCCGGGGCTTCCATCCACACCTTGAAGTCGGAGACCCACTCCTGGATCCGGTTCTTGGGCAGTCCGGGGCCTTCTTTTTCGGCCAAGGCGTGAAGGATGGCGTCGGCGGGGAGTGCGGCATCCGCCGGGAGGCCTTCGTCCATCCACTCCAGGGCTTCGCACCAAGCGTGGACCACCGTGCCCCGGAGACGGGCGTCGCCTTTCAGGTCCAGGCGCAGGTGATCCGCCAGATCCAGGGTCTCTCCGCCCTCCATGGACGAGGGGCTTCTCCGGGCCAGGTTCCGCACTCGGGCCCCTTCTACCGGCCTGAGGGGGAGGGGATCAGTGGCACCGGCCGGAGTTGGGAAGTCGGCGTCCGATGGGCCCCTGCCGCTGAACTCTTTTCCGTCCAGCTTCTCGAACCAATCCGGATCTCCTTCCTGGTACAACAACCCCCCAACCGTATCCGCGGCATCCCCTGGAGCCAGAGCATCCCTGAGGAGTCGGGCCAGGCTCTTGGATGTCCCTGGTCCGCTATCCCCATCCCCTGGGATCACCATGTGAAGGGCGTACCGGGCACGGGTCATGGCCACATAGAGAGCGCTCAGGTCGTCCCGCAGTCGGGAAGCCCGGTTCTGGTCGAAGGACTCCCGGAGTTCAGGCAGGAGGATTCGAGTGTTCTTGTCGGTGGCCGGGAACACCCTGATCACCCGCCCCGACTGTTCGTCACGAAGCGGAACCACAGGATCCTGGCCGCCGGATTGTGTCAGGGATCCATAGAGCTGGGGAAGGACCACCACATCGAACTCAAGGCCCTTAGCTTGGTGAACGGTCATGACCCGGACCCGTGCGCCCGAGGGATCCTCGACTCTCTGGTCCTCAACCAGCCGAACAAAATCCCCTGGGCGGAGGGTCCGTTTGCCGTCGAATTGGAACCCCAGCTCCACCAGCTGGAGAAGTCTTGCCCGTTCCAGGGAGTCGCAGGAGGCTTCCAGCGCCTTGGCCCATCCATCGAGGATGACGCCGTACCCATCCCGAAGGAGCCTGCCCCGGATCCGTCGAGCCAACCGGTTGGCTTCAGCACCCCCCTGGTGGTCGGTGTACCCCTCTACCTCCCCTACCTGCGTTTGCGCCACATGGTATCGAGCCAACCGGTCCCCGGGGTGATCGGCCATCCGCAGTAAAGCCAGAAGGGCGTTCACCGGGGCGGCATCGGTCAGGGGAGTTCCCCCCTCGCCGCTGGCTGGAATCCCCATCTGGCGAAGGCCGGCGATCATGTAGGAGACCACCCTGTTGGTCCGAACCAGCACACCCATGCTGGCCCGAGGCTCCTTTGCGTGGAGACCTCCGACGAGCTCGGCAGCGTAGTCCAGGAGTGCCGGTTGGATGCCTCCGAATCCGCCCGCCCTCGGTCCTACCGCGAGCTCGACGTACCCGGGTTGATCCTCCTCGTTGGCGTCCTGCCGGTAGAGATCCCGGACCCACTCCTGAGCCACCTCGGGGCCACCGTCGATCTCCCCGATGACCTCATTGTTCTCCAGCTCGGCGAACACGCTCTTTACCGCATTCAGAATCACCGGCCCCGAACGATAGGATTGGTCCAGCTCCTCCTGTTTCAGGGCGTAGAGCTTCTCCACGTGGTGCACCAGGCCGGGCCGGGCCCCTCTCCAACCGTAGATGGACTGCTTCGGGTCTGCCACCACCACCGCGGCTCGCGCCGTCTCACCCCCGGACAGCAACTCGCTCACCACGGGCTCCAGGACCTCCCATTGGGCCAGGGAAGTGTCCTGAAACTCGTCCAGGAGGAGGTGCTGAATGTGGGCGTCGAGCCGAAAATAGAGGGCGTCGGAGGTGCCCAGGACGGTGGACTCCCTCAGCAGGTGGGTGATATCCCCGAAACGGTACCCCCCCCTCCTCTCCTGAGCGGTTTCGAAGGCCTCCCTGTACCACCCCGCAAGGCGCTCCAGCGCCCCGGCTTGGCGGGCGATCTCCGTGGCCAAATCGGCACGGGCCAGGGCCACGGTCTCGTCGATGAGGTCAGCCAATTCGGGCACCGGAGAGTGACTTCTGAAGGTCACCGCTTCCGCCGGAATGAGCTCGTCGGTATCGATCAACTTCTTCCCGAGCCCGACTCTGAAAAACTCCCTCCAGTCCCTGGTCCGGACCGCAAGGGAAAGGCGGCGGAGCTCTTTTTCCCAGTAGCTGTTTGGGGCCCAGGTGTTGTAGCCCGGGTCCCCGGCAGCTTCAAGTATCTCGGCAATCTCCTGGCATCGGCGGTGGATGTCCTGAAAGGACCGAGCCTCGCCCGTCTCGGCGCTTGGGAAACGGAGGACCCAAGCATCGTCGACGGAGGGATCTACCTCCCGCTGGATTCCCAGGAGTTGCTCCACCTGATCCAGAAGATGACCGTGGACCCCTCGACGGACATCGCCTTTGGCCATGATGCGGACCAGCTCCGCCATCACCGCCGAGTCTTTCTGGTTCAAGACCGCTTCCAGGGATTCAGCCTGCATTTGGTCTTCTTCGGGGCCCTCCACCAGTCTCCAGGCTGGGGAAAGGCCCAGCTCTCTGGCAAAGGTGGTGGCGACCTGGACGAAGAAGGAGTCCAGCGTGCCGATGTTGGCCCGGTGGAGGGAAAGGACCAGTTCGGAAAGAAGTCGACCGCAGTGCTCCGGGTTCAGGAACTCATCGGGGAGGGGTTGGTGGGGATCCAACCAGGCCGAAGCGGCCACCTCCCGGGCTTCTTCCTTATCCAACGCACCCCGGGCCAGCCTCAGAAGAACTCGCTCCAGGATTTCGGCGGCGGCTTTCCGTGTGAAGGTGGAGGCCCAGATGGCTTCTGGGGCCACGCCCCGGGCCAGAAGTCCGATGAGACGTGAGGACAGGTAATAGGTCTTCCCGGACCCGGCCGAGGCCAGGACCATCTCCCTGGGGAGGGGGATGGGCTGGGAGTCCATGGGCACGTTGGTCCCCGGATCGCCACTCATGTCCGTCCCCCTGCGTCGCCGTCTCCGTCGGCGGCCCGGGGAAGCTCCAACCGGCCCAGGAGAGCATCCAGGGGATCATCCCGGAAACTCCTGGTGTTCGGGTCGTAGTGGAACGGTTGGGACCGTAAACGGCGAACGACCCTTTTCGCCGTCTCATAGGCTTCAGCCAGGTCGTCCTCCGTCCACTTTGCGAAGGCGGCTCCCACCTGGCTCAGCTCCCGGGGGAGAAGGATGTAGCCGAGGGTCACGTGCTTCCAGGCAGATTCCGGGACCAGAGGCGTGCCGTCCTCTTCCGTCACACCGGGGAGGAGAGAACGGTAGAGGGGTAGCTGGAGGTCCACCCACTCTCGATGGGCTCCCCTCCCTTTCCTGTGGGTCTCGTCGGGTCTCTTCCCCTGATCTCCAGTTTTGTAGTCGAAGATGGCCCACTCCCCCGTGGATGCCTTGTGGTCGATGCGATCGATCTTCCCCCGAAGGAGGACCGCCTCGCCGTCCACCTCGAAGGGCACCCCTGGCTCAGGTTGTTGTTCGACCGCCACCACCCGCCACCCGTCCTGGATCCAGTCGGCCTGCCACTGGGCGAACCGCCGGAGGCGAGCTCGAAGTTGCTCCACCTGTACCCGGACGGCCGGCACGGGCCGAGAGCCGAACTTGTCCCGGACGGCATGGTCCAGGAGTTGGCTCAGCTTCTTCTGGAGGACGTTCGGGTCGGCCGCGCCGACCTCTTCCGAGCGCCCGAGTCGCTCCAGGACATGATGGGCGAGACTCCCGAAGACCCCCCCGTCCATTTCCCGGGCTCCGTCATCAAGCGGTTCCAGCTTCATCACCCGGGTGAGGGCGTAGCGGTACGGGTCATGGAGATAGGTGGCGAAGTCCGTGACCCGGATGCGGGGGAGAGAGGCGAGGGCCGGGAGGGGGTTTTGAGGTGGGGAGTGGAAGAGGGATCGACGCTCGGGTACTGGTTCCCGAACGATGGTATCGGCGCCAGTGGGCGATGCCATATCAGGATGGGCCGGCGCTCCAACCTCATCCCCAACCTCAACCCGAACCTCATCCCCGTCCCGATCCCCCAGATACCGGCGGATCCGTTGGGCCACCACCTCGGGTTCATCGGCGAAGAGGAGCCGGCTGGGACGGAGGGGATCACCCTGGATGGTCGTGCGCCCCGCCAACAAGTGGACTTCCTCTGCGGAGTGGATCAGAGCCGAGAGGAGATAGGCATCCCGGGCATATCGGGCTCCATCATCCGGAATCCCCAGGTGTGTCCGGAGAGTCCCGGGCAAAAAGGGATCGGCTCCCACTGCCTCGGGAAGGATCCGCTCGTTCACCCCCGTGAGGATCACCGCCGGGGCGTCGTCCAGGGGAAGTTCCAACCATCCCAGAAGCTCGACGGCATGCTCTTCCGGATCGGGAGGGATGGTCATCTCTGGCCCGGTGAGCTCCGCCAGGAGGATGCTCACGGCCTCCGGAGCCTCCACCTTCACGTCCAGCTTCCGCGGAAGAGTGGCCAAACGGGTGGCGGCGCCTTTGATCCGGGTGACGGCATCCACCATCTGCCGGACACCCCTCTTGCCCCGGTCCAGAGGCTGGCCGCCGTAGACCTTCACCAAAACCTCGAGGATGTCGGGCATCCATGCGGAGATGGGCCGGGTCTCGGTAAACGCTTCCAGACCCAAATCCCGGTCCAGGTTCTTCACGAGGGTTCGGGTACGGCGGGCGTCCTTGTCCTCGCCGGGGAGGGGCCCCTTTACGGAGTCCTGGAGATGCTGACTTTGGAACCGGTCCACGACGGTGAGGGCACCGGTGACCTCTCTGGCTTCCGTCGGCTCCTCGGCCCCTGTGGAGCCGCCCGGGGAGCCGCTGAGAGGAGGGCCTACGTCCACCACTTCATCGGTCCACTGGCTGCCAGAGGCCCCCGTGACGGCCGCCTCGACCATCTCGTGGAGATCCGGATGACGTATCAGGGCCGCGAAGGCCGGAAAGGGTCTCCCGTCCAGGTACTCGGCCAGCGCCTGGAGGAGGCGGATTGGCCCTGTCTCCTCCAACCGTGTCCCCCCCGCGAAGCGATGCGGGACGTCAACTCCGGATAACTCCCGTTCCACAAAAGGCACCAACTCCGGATCCGGTACACCAACCACCACCTCTTCCGCCGCATACCGGCCTCCGAGTCCTCGGAGGACCGCCGCCGTGGCTGCAGCCTGATCCCTGGGACGCCTAACCACCTGGACCTGATCGTCGCCGAGGGGGATGTGGATTCCCCGCCATTCATCCGAGACGTAGCATCCCATTGAATCGAACCGGCTCCGTACTTCCTGGGGAGCGTGGATCAGCGCTCTGACGGGCCCGGGGAGGGCCTCCAGCATCCGGCGAACCACTCCCGGAAGCTCCACGACCCCCACCATCCACACGTCACCGGGAGAAGTCAGCCGTCCCTCCTCCAGGGCCGCCCTCCGCTCCCGGTCCCGGTCCCGGAGCCCCGACCCCTTCAAAACCTCCAGGTAGGTGGTCTGGACCTCCGCCAAAACATCCCAGCGAGCCGAATCGTCATAGGGAAGGCCCCTCTTGAACTCCCGGCTCACATGCCTGAAATCCAACCCCTCGCCTCCCACCTCCCTGTGGAGCTTCTCGACGATCCCGGCAAGGGCCATCCAACCCGAAAGACCAGGAGAGATCTCAGGGAACACTTCATTCAAAAAGTCCGGATCGGTGGCCTTCAGGGCCTGGGCGAAGGCATGCCGGGATGTGGTGGAATCGGCCAGCGGCCCCGTGGGTTGATAGAGGAGCTCCGGGAATCGCCCCATGGTGACGGTGGTGGGCGGGGTGAGGGGAATTCCTCTGGCTTCGGCCTCCTCCAGAAGGAGCTCCACAAGCCGGCGTCCGGCCCGGGCCGCCGGGGTCACCACCATTACGTTCCGGAGGTCCAGCCCATCCGGGCCCCCATACTCGTCCGCCATGATCCCAGCCGCCCCGGGCAGAGCCGGCCCCTCCCACCCCAGGAAAATGGATTGGACGGGATGAGCAGGCGGGGCACCGGTCATGTCAGGCTTGGATCCTGGGCCGAGGGAAAGGGGCAGCGGTGGCACAGTGGAGGATAGTGGCACCCTCTGACAAGGGGGCCCGCCCTGGCGAAGAAGGGCAGACCATCATCACCCAGTCCCACCCGGCCATGGGAGGACCCAATCCGGAGAGCGAAGCTCTCCAGGGATAGTTGAGGTGAAACGTTCTATCCAGGGTTGGGGGAGTGTGTGCCGGTTTTATGTCGTTTCTATGGAATCGTCATTTACATTAACTACCGCGATCATGAACCTCCCCACTTCCAGGCGCGGTATCAGGACCAAAAGGTGCTCGTGGAGATCGATTCGGGCCTGGTCACAGGTTCCTTCTCACGAAGGACCTTGCGCCTTCTTTTCGAATGGATGGAGATTCATCGGGAGGAGTTGGAGAGGAACTGGACCCGGGCCAGAAACCATCAACCGCTTGATGCCATCGAACCTCTCCCGTGATCATGATCATGTTACTTCATGTATATACATTCACCCTCTTGGGTGACTTCACGCTCCGGATCGAGTTCTCCGACGGATCCGTACGTGATGTGGACCTATCAGAAGAACTCCACGGTGAAGTTTTCGAGCCCCTGAAGGACCCTGATCTGTTCGCCCAAGTAAGGGTAAACCCGGACACGGGCACCATCGAATGGCCCAACGGGGCCGATCTAGCCCCTGAGTTCTTACACGAAAAGGGTACCGACGCCGAGCAAGTGGGCTAGACCTGGCACCATTCGAGCCTCCGATGGCTCCCTAAGGCCGATAAGCCTCCGCCTCGGCGCTCATGTCGTGGATGGGCCTCCAATGTGTCACTTTCCCATCCTTCACGGTCCAGGTCATGGCGAAGTCCGAAGCCCACTCCTTCCCGGTCTCCTTCACCCGAAAACGGTGGTGCCCAAGAACCACCACTCGATCACCGTGCCCGAAGAACTCTCGCGGGTCGAATTCCAGAGTCTCCTGGGTTTCGGTAAATGTCTCGAAGAACTCCCCGACTCCGTCAGGTCCAACGTAAAGCTGACCGATGGGGACACCCGGGGGACCTCGATGGTCCCACTGACAATCCTCGGACACCAAGCTCAGCATCCTGGGAAAATCCCCTTCTTCGAACGCGTCATACATCTGCTTGACCACATCGATACTCATGTCACGTCTCCTGCTGTTTTTCGAGGGGGCCGCTACCACCTGTTGGAGGAACCTAAGGCTTGTACGCCTCCGCCTCGGCGCTCATGTCGAAGACCGGCGTCCAGCTCTTGATCAGGCCATCTTCAACGGTGTAGGCCCCAACCCATTTGGATCCCCATTCCTTCCCCGTTTCCTTCACCCGAAAACGACAGGTGCCGATGGCGACTACCCGATTCCCCGACTCGAAGAATTCCTGGGCCTCGAAATCCAGCACCTCCTGCGTTTCGCCCAAAGTCCTGTAAAACTCCTGAACTCCCTCCCGTCCGACGTAGAGTTTATTGATCGGAGGGCCCGGTGGTCCCCGGTGGTCCCATTGGCAGTCCTCGGACACCAAGCTGAGGGCCTTAGGCATGTCCCCTTCCTCGAACGCGTCATACATCTGTTTGACAACATCGATACTCATGGTCGGCTCCTACTCTGAACATGGATGGAACACCAAAGGCTTGATCGGTCAGAATACATTCGGCGGAGGTTAAGCGCAAACAACTCCTGACCGCATCGCCACGACCCACCGACCCTTCAACGAATCGCTCCCCCTCCCTACGCTTCCGAGAATGTGATACCATGGCAAGCCGAATGCGGGCACAAGGCCCGACCACGTCTGAAGGAGGCCAACGGATGCGCCGTCGACCACCCGCAGTTTCAATCTCGCTTCTCCTGGCAATCGCCTTTGGTCTCCCTCCTGCCAGCCCGGCTCTCGACGCTCAGGAGTCCGTACCAGCCCTGGAGATTGTTCCAGCGCAGGGACCGCAGGCCACCCAGGAGGAATCCGGATTCCCGCCCCCGCGGGGACCCACCGACCCGGCTGAATTCGAAGCCTTTGTCGATGGGGTGATGCATGGGGTGCTGGAGGAGTTCGACATAGCCGGTGCCGTCGTGTCGGTAGTGTCAGGTGGTGAGATGTTCTTCACAGAGGGTTACGGGTTCTCGGACTGGGATGCCCGGACGCCGGTGGACCCCGAGACCACTCTCTTCCGGATCGGTTCAGTGTCGAAGCTCTTCGTGTGGACGTCGGTGATGCAGATGGTGGAGCGCGAGCTCCTGGACCTGGACGTTGATGTGAACGAGTACCTGGATTTTGAGATCCCAGCCACCTTCGATGAGCCGGTGACCCTGTCCGATATCATGGGGCATGTCGGAGGGTTCGAGGATTTTGTCATCGAGCTGTTCGGTGACGACCCGGAGGACGTGCGGCCGCTGGGTGAGTTGTTGGCCGACCAGGTTCCCGCCCGTGTAAGGCCGAACCGGGACCTCTCTTCCTACTCGAACCACGCCACCGGCATGGCGGCCTATGTGGTGGAGCGGGCTTCGGGAACCGAGTGGAAGGAGTACGTCGAGCAAAACATCTTCGCTCCGTTGGGAATGGACTACTCCACGTTCAGGCAGCCCCTGCCCGATGGTTTGGAGCCCCACATGTCAAAGGGCTACCGGTATGCGGGGGCCCGTTTCGAGGAGGAGGAATTCGAGTACGTGCCCCTGGCTCCGGTGGGCGCGGCTGCCGCCTCTGCCGCTGATATGGCCCGGTTCATGGTCGCCCATCTCCAGCTGGGAAAGTACGGAGATCAGCAGATCCTCTCCGAGGAAACCGCTCGTCTGATGCAGTCGGACCACCACCGCATGGACCCGGGGGTAAACGGCATGGCACACGGGTTCATGGTCTATAGTCAGAACGGAGAGCGAATCATCGGCCACGGCGGAGACACGCGAGTCTTCCATACGGGCCTGTGGTTGTTCCCCGAGCGCGACCTCGGGGTGTTCGTTTCGTTCAACTCAGTGGCCGGCGGTGGGGCGAGAAACCGGCTCTTTTCGGCCATCATGGACCGGTATTTCCCGGTGGAGGAGAACATCTCCGTCGCGGAGGAGGAGTTCAAGGAGCGGGCGGGGCGGTTCACGGGCGAGTATCGAGCCAACCGTTTTTCTCACACGTCCATCACCAAGATCGCCGCGGTTCAA
>JBDHGR010000027.1:0-18012 GCA_039589815.1 Gemmatimonadota bacterium
CCCATGGATGGGCCTGGGCCTCACGCTGACCAGCCAGCCACAGTTGCTGGGGGTGGCGGCGCGGGTAGGGGAGGAGGGGGTCGCCTTCTGGCTCGCTGGAGTGAACGGTTTGGTTGGTTCGGTGATCCTTGGGGGGAGGTCGGGGCGAGGCCTCCGGCCTTTGTCGGTGGCGGTGGCCACAGTGGTTGTACCGTCCGTGGTGGGCATAGCACGGGCAAGCACGCTCCCCCTTGATCAAGGGCCGATGATTACCGTGGTTGGGACCCGGGTCCCAACCGGGCTCCGGCGGACCCCGGGGCTGGCGAGTGAGGAGGCACTACGGCAGGTCCGGGAAGAGCTGCGAGGCCTGGGCCGGGGCACGGCGGACCTGTTGGTTCTGCCTGAGGCTACGGCCCAGGTTCAACTCGGCACACCGGAGGCAGTAGCTATCAACCAGGCCCTGAGTTCCCTTGCTGAAAGGTTGGAGATGCCGGTGGTCTTCGGCGGCCTGGGCGGTGGGGTGGGAGAAGAGAACGGCGACCCACCCACCAACTCAGCCTTCCTCCTTTCCCCCACTGATACCCTGGTCCAACGGTACGACAAGGTTCGTCTTGTACCCGGTATGGAGGCGGGTCGCTACTCCAAGGGTAAGGCCGCCCAGCTTTTCACCGCAGGGGATTGGGTCTATGGGCCCCTGGTCTGTTACGAGTCTCTTTTCAGTCGATCGGCTCGAAAGGCCCGGACGGGTGGGGCCCAGGTGCTGCTGAACCTTACGAGCGACATCTGGTTCGGCCATGGGCGCTCTCTCGTGGGTGCCCTTTTCCTGCAGCAGCACCCTGCCCACCTGATTCTTCGAGCTGTGGAAACCCGGACCTCCGTAGCCCGAGCGGCGAACGGAGGCTTTTCTTTCCTCCTGGATCCTTTGGGCCAGGTGGTGACGGAGACCGTCCCACCGACGGGCGGGATGACCCGAGGCCGTGTTGGACGGGAGATTGGGTGGGGCCGGGATGCATCCTCCTCTGCTTTCTCCTGCTCCTGGCAGTGGGCCGGCAGTTTCGAGGACGGGCACGCGGGGCCCTCTCTTGAGAGCCCGCACTCGGGTTGAACTCGATTCCTGCCTTCTCTATATTTTCCAGGCTAAGCGGGCCCCCCGGGCCCGTTGCTTTCTATAGGACCCGGAGTAGGGACATGAAGGACGGAATTCACCCGGAATACAAACCGGCTACGATCATCTGTGCTTGCGGGAACCGCGTCGACACCATGTCTACGCAGGACGAGATCCACGTGGAAATCTGTTCTGTCTGCCATCCGTTCTATACCGGCAAGCAGAAGCTGGTCGACACAGCGGGGCGGGTCGATCGGTTCAAGAAGAAGTACGAGAAGGCCTCCAAGTGAGCCTGGCGGCCGGGTGCTCCCGGCCCGTGGCGCTCTTCCATTCCCTCGGCTTTCCCGAATGAAAGTGGGCCCCCGCCAGACTCGGTGAGGCCCTTACCCTCATGAAAACCCCCATCCTCGACCCTCGGTTGTCCCAGCGTTTGGCTGAGGCCGAAGCACGCCTGGAGGAGGTCGACCGGGAGCTGTCGGATCCGGCGGTAACCGGCGATTCCGAAACCCTTCGGAGATTGGGTAGGGAACGGTCCGAACTGGAGCCCATCGTCAACCTGGCCAGGGAGGTTCGACGCCTACAGGAAGAGCATGAGTCGACTCAGGGGCTTGCCGAAGAACCGGATGATCCGGAAATGAGGGAGTTGGCAGAGGAGGAACTGGCGGGGTTGGACGAGAGGATCGCCTCTCTGGTCAAGGATGCCCGCGAGCTTCTGGTCCCCCACGACCCTCTGGAAGACCGCCCGGCGGTGGTTGAGGTCCGGGCCGGAACCGGGGGAGACGAAGCAGGCCTCTTCGCTGGCGATCTTCTCCGGATGTACCGCCGTCTGGCTGAACGGAAAGGGTGGTCGGTGGAGTTGATCGCCCTTTCCGAAGGGATCCCGGGTTCCGTGAAGGAAGTGATCTTCTCCGTCCACGGCCGGAGGGTTTACGGCCACCTGCGGTACGAGTCAGGGGTTCACCGGGTCCAGAGGGTGCCGCAGACCGAGAGTTCCGGGCGGATTCACACCTCTGCCGCAACCGTTGCAGTCCTTCCAGAGGCTGAGGAAGTAGACCTCGAGATTGATCCGGCCGACCTCCGCATCGACGTATTCCGCTCGTCGGGTCCGGGGGGACAGTCTGTGAACACGACGGACTCGGCGGTCCGCATTACGCACACCCCCTCCGGATTGGTAGTAAGTTGCCAAGACGAGAAATCCCAGCATAAAAACAAAGCCAAAGCTCTGAAGGTTCTCCGAAGTAGGCTTCTGGACCTGAAGATCGCGGAGCAGGAGGCCAGCCGGGCACGGGAGCGGCGAATGCAGGTGGGAACCGGAGACCGATCAGCGAAGATCCGTACCTACAACTTCCCGCAGAATCGCGTCACAGACCACCGCATCGGCCTCACCCTTCACCGTCTGGAGGAGATCCTGGATGGGGACCTGGATGAGGTCATCTCCGCCCTTCGCCTCGCTCAGGAGGAGGAGCGGCTGGAAGCGTCCGAAGCGTGAGCGGGCCGGGAGGGAATCCAGATGCCGCTCATCTCCCGGGGCCTGGAGAGGCCTGGACCCCTATCCGCCTCACCCGCTGGAGTGGAGAGTATCTCGAGGGGAAGGGGATTGAGAATGGCAGGCTGGACGCGGAGCTTCTTCTTGCGGATGTGCTTGATGTAGCCCGTCTCGATCTTTACCTGCAGTTCGACCGTCCCCTTCGGACAAAGGAGATCGCCGCATTCAAGGCGTTGCTGCTCAGAAGGGCTTCCCGGGAGCCTCTCCAGTACGTGCTGGGAAGGACGGCCTTCAGGGAGCTGGAGCTCAGAACGGACCCGAGAGCGCTGATCCCCAGGCAAGAGACGGAGACGCTTGTGGGGGAGGTTTTGGCCTGGGCTGGTCAGCAAAACGGTGCCTTGACGGCCCTAGACGTTGGCACGGGCTCTGGCGCCATCGCCCTTTCTCTCCTCAAGGAAGGCCCTTTCGAGTTGGCGGTAGGGACCGATGTCTCGCCGGAGGCTCTCGATCTGGCCCGGGAGAATGCTCGGGACCATGGGCTGGCCGAGAGAATCGACCTTCGGGCGGGAGCCGGCTTCGACCCTGTCGGGGCTGGCGAGCGGTTCGACGTTGTCGTTTCGAACCCGCCCTACGTTCCGGAAGCTGATGAAGGGTCTCTCCAGCCGGAGATCCGGGAATGGGAGCCGTTCGAGGCATTGTTTGCCGGCCCCGATGGGCTGGAGGTCCTCCTCCCACTGGTAGCGGGCGTCCCGGCCTTCCTCAAACCAGGAGGGCTTTTTGCTTTGGAGGTGGGGGACGGCCAATCCGTGACCGTTGGCAAGGCTTTGGAGGAGACAGGGTGCTTCAAGTGGGTGTCGATCCGCTCCGATCTGGTGGGGAGGGAAAGGGTGGTTCTGGGGGTGGCCTCGGGGTAGGGTTTGGCGGATCTTACAGGGCGTTTCTAAAGAAAGGGAAATGATGCAAGAAATCACCGAGATGGCAGAGCGTTTGGGCCAAGCTCTTGCACGAACTGATGAATACCAGATCCTCCGGCGGGCCATCGCGGCCTCGGGTGAGGACAGAGAGTTAGCTGAACTTCAAACCCAGATCCAGGGGTTGGAAAAGGCCATGCAGGGCCGCCTCCAGCATGGCGAGGAGCCGACGGAAGACCAGGCCAAGGAGTACGAGGGTTTCTTTTCCAGCCTCCAGACCAACGCCTCCTACCAACGACTTGTTTCGGCCCAGGCCAACTTCGACAAGGTGGTGTCTAAGGTGAATGAGACCATTCACCAGGGAATTCAGAAGGGGGCGGAGAGTAGGATCATCCTGAGCTGAGGCGCCACCCAATGGCCGAGCGGTGTGTGCTTTTGGGGTTTGGCCCGGTGCCTTTCGGGCTGGTCTGGAGCGGTCTTGCCCTGGACCTGATCATGATCACCGTAGCGGTTTTGACTGACCTTACCGCCATCCAACGAACCATACGGGCCGACCGGTACGCATGTTGCGTTCCTCTGGGGTAGGCCGACGCCGGAGACGCTTCCGGGAAGGGAAATGGAGGAAAACGAATGGGACGTCCTGAGATCAAGGGGCCAGAAGGTCGACTTGGGGTACTCCTCCCTGGCATGGGGGCTGTAGCGACCACCTTCGTCGCGGGTGTCGAGGCGGTCCGCCAAGGATTGGCCGAACCCACCGGGAGCCTCACTCAGATGAGCAGGATTCGGCTGGGGAAGAGGACCGAGGGCAGGAATCCCTTAATCAAGGATTTCGTTCCTTTGGTGAACCTCGAGCAGCTGGTTTTCGGTGGCTGGGATCCCATCCCGGACGACGCCTTCGAAAGCACAGCCAGAGCCGGAGTCCTCGAGGGCGCTCATCTGGATCCCCTGGAAGGTTTCCTGAGCGCAATCAAACCCATGCCGGCGGCTTTCGACCCGGCTTACGTGAAGAAACTGGACGGACCCAATAAGAAGTCGGCCCGGAACAAACGAGATCTGGCCGAGGCCCTGAGGGAAGACATCCGCCGCTTCAAGGAGGAGCACGGATGTGATCGGCTGGTCATGGTCTGGTGTGGCTCCACGGAGATATTCCTCCGCCCTGGGCCGGCTCACCAGACTGTGGAAGCGTTTGAGAAGGCCATGGAGGAGAACGACCCGTCCATCGCGCCGAGTATGCTCTACGCCTACGCCGCTCTGATGGAGGGAGTGCCCTATGCCAATGGCGCTCCGAACCTATCAGCGGACTTCCCGGCCTTGGAAGCACTGGCGGATAAGAAGGGGATCCCCATTTCCGGAAAGGACTTCAAGACGGGCCAAACCCTCATGAAGACCATTCTGGCGCCGGGCCTGAAGACCCGCATGCTGGGTTTGAACGGTTGGTTCAGCACCAACATTCTGGGGAATCGAGACGGAGAGGTTCTGGATGATCCGGAGTCTTTCAAAACGAAGGAAGAGTCAAAGCTCGGGGTCCTCGAGCATATCCTCCAGCCCGAGCTGTACCCCGAGCTCTATGGGGACATGTACCACAAGGTACGGATCAACTACTACCCCCCCCGGGGAGATAACAAGGAGGGCTGGGATAATCTGGATATCTTCGGATGGCTGGGGTATCCCATGCAGATCAAAGTGGACTTCCTTTGTCGGGATTCCATTCTGGCCGCACCCATCGTACTCGATTTGGTGCTCTTCCTGGATCTGGCGGCTCGGGCAGGGATGTCCGGTATTCAGGAATGGCTATCCTTCTACTTCAAGAGCCCCCAGACGGCCGAGGGCCTTTATCCGGAGCACGATCTCTTTATCCAGCATCGGAAGCTGAAGAACACGCTTCGCTGGTTGATGGGTGAGGACCTCGTTACGCATCTGGGGATGGATTACTACGACCGGGAGAACCTTTGAGGCGCGGTCTCTTCATCGTACTGGAAGGGGTGGAGGGCGCCGGAAAAAGCACCCAAGCCCGGCTCCTTTCGGATTGGTTTGAGAGCTTGGACCTCCAGCATCGGGTGGTCCGGGAGCCGGGAGGTACTCCGGTGGGGGAAGCGATTCGGAAGGTGGTTTTGGATCGAGGCGAGCTCACCATGCCCTCGGAGACCGAGCTGTTCCTGATGCTCGGGGCCCGGGCTGCGTTCGTGCAGGATGTGGTTCGACCCGCTCTCGGGAAGGGCCAAATCGTCCTGGCCGATCGATTCGACCTCTCTACTTTCGCCTATCAGGGCTACGGCCGAGGGTTGGATCTCGAACAGGGGAGGCGGGCCAACCGGATGGCCACCGGCGGATTGACCCCTGACCTTTATCTGGTTCTGGATCTTTCCGTTGATCGAGGTCTGAAACGGAAGGGTGGGGCTGACGTCGGCGATCGGATCGAGCGGGAAGGTGAATCATTCCTTTCACGGGTTGGAAAGGGCTATCAGACCCTGGCCAACCAAATGCCCACAGCCCGTATGATCCCGGCCCACGGAGGGCCCGAAGAGGTTCAGGCGATTCTGCGAGGGATCTTGGCGGAGGCCTTTCCAGAAACCTTTCCTGTGGAGAGGGTTTAGCAAGGAGGGGGATCCGTTAGGGGTCCCCAACGCGCACGGAAAGTCATGAAACGGTATTCAACCATTTTCGCACCGGGGCTGGTTCTTTTCACCGCAGTCCTTTCCGGTGGTTGGCTCCTTCAGAAAGGGGTCGACCGGGAGAAGAACGTTTATTTCCAGGTCCGCCTCTTCGAGGAGGTCATGGGCCATGTCCTCAACAGCTTCGTGGATCCTGTCGACCGGGAAGAGCTGTACTCTTCGGCCATCCAGGGTGTCCTCCAGGAACTCGGCGACCCCAATACCTCTTTTTTGCCGGCTTCGGATGCACAAGATTTTCGAATCCGGATGGAAGGGGAGTATGGAGGCGTGGGCCTCGAGGTGATTCCCAGGGACGGTTGGGTGACCGTGGTCACTCCGTTGCCTGGTACCCCGGGGACGCGGGCAGGGGTGAGAGCGGGAGATCAGATCGTCGAGGTGGGGGGGTTGTCCACCGAAGGTTGGGAGTCTGACGCTGTGGTGGAGGCCCTCCGAGGCGCGCCCGGCGCCACGGTCTCCGTAAAGGTGAGGCGCCCGGGGGTGGACGTAGCGATTCCCTTCGAGATCACCCGGGAGACGATCCAGCTCCGCTCGGTGCCTTTCGTTACCCGGCTGGAGGAAGGGGTCGGGTATGTACCGCTGCAATCCGTCACGGAGACGTCGTTCCAGGAAGTGAAGAGGGCCGTCGATTCTCTACGGAATGAAGGCATCGAAGAGTTGATTCTCGACCTCCGCGGGAACTCCGGAGGGCCCCTGGATCAGGGGATCGCCATCACCGATTTCTTCCTGGATCCCCAACAGGTGGTGGTCGAGACCCGGGGGCGCGGCTCGAACCAAACCCAGACCTATAACGCCTTCCAGGGCCAGGCCTATCCCGATCTGAGGATTGTGACGCTGGTGGATGAGCGAAGCGCCAGTGCCTCGGAGATCATCGCTGGGGCTCTCCAGGACCACGACCGGGCCCTGGTCGTCGGAGCGCCCACGTTTGGGAAGGGTTCAGTCCAAACCCTCTTCCCCCTTACGGGAGGGAACATCCTCCGCCTCACGACGGCCAGGTGGTATACCCCCTTGGGACGTTCAATCCACAAGGAGCGGGAGGATCAGATCCGGGCCCTCGAGAGGAGCACCGTAACGCTGACCGGGCTCCTGGCAACGCTCCCGGAGACCGCTGAAAAACCCGTTTTCAAGACCGACGGGGGGAGGACGGTCCTGGGTGGCGGAGGTATCATGCCCGACGTATTGGTCATGGCCGACACCTTGACCTCTTCAGAGCAGCGGGCACTCCGGGAATTGGATCGCAGCGGCGGAAGCTTCTCGACGGCGGTTTTCAACTTCGCAGTGAAGTATCTCCAGGAGAACCCGGGCCTGGACCAGACCTTTTCTCTCGATGAAGCTGAACTCGGCCAGGTCCATGACCACCTCACAGAGTCGGGAGTGGAGCTGAGCCCCTCGGCTTTCCAGGCCTCCAGGAGGTTCATCCGGTTCCATGTGGAACGCGAGATTTCCCTCCAGGCCTGGGGAGACGTGGGTGAGTTTCAGCGAATGGTGGCTCACGACAAGGCGATTCAACGGGCTCTCCAACTCCTGGATGCTGCGACCACCACAGAGAGCCTCCTGGAGTCGGCTGCCGACCCCGGGCTATCCGATTGGCTGCCCGTCCCGAAAGCCGAAGAGGGCGGGGTGGATCCGATGACGACGGCGGCCCCTGACGCATGACCCTCACCGCTTTGGCTCTCACGCTCCTCTTCGGGGGGGTTGTGGGCGTCGTTTCGGGATTGGTGGGGGTCGGAGGGGGAATCGTGATGGTTCCCCTCCTTTATGCTCTCTTCGCCCATCCGGAATGGAGTGGGGTTTCCATCCCGCCCCCATACCATGCGGTGGTGGCCCACGCCACGAGCCTCTTTGTCATCGTTCCCACCGCAGTTGCCGGAGTCCTGGCATATCACCGGTCCAAACTTGTGGCCTGGCATGTGGCCCTTCCCATGGCCGTCACCGCGGTCCTGGCTGCAATGGCGGGGGTCCAGGTGGCGGTCCGCCTTCCGCCGGAGTTTCTGAAAGCGGGGTTCGGGGCCTTCCTTCTCGCAAGCGGGCTGAACCTACTGAAAACTTCCCGCCGCGAAGCGGCGACGGGGGAGAGTGACGCCAAGGGAATGGCCATCGCCCTTTGCGGAGGGATCGTGATCGGGTTCATCACTTCCCTGTTAGGGGTGGGCGGTGGGATTGTAGCCATTCCTCTGCTGATCTATGCCGTTCGGCTGGATGTGAAAAAGGTAGCGGCCACCTCCCTGGGAATCGTTGTCTTCTCTGCTCTGACGGCGGCTTCGACCTATGCGGTCTCAGGACTGGGGCATCCGGAGCTTCCCTCCGGATCCCTCGGTTACATCTTTCTCCCGGCGGGGTTGGCCCTCTTGCCAGGTGCGGTTTACACGGCTCGTTTCGGGGTAAAGCTCAATCAGAGAATGAACCCCCGGGCTCTCAAGGTCGTGTTTGGTGTGGTCTTCTTGCTTGTGGGTGTCCGACTTTTCCTTGGGAACATCCGAGTGGCCCTAACCTGAATATTCTTTTTCCTGGTGGGGCCCGGATTGTCATGGCCAGGCCCCTCGGATCGAAGATCTTCAGCTCAGGGGCTCCCGCCCGCCAGGCAGCGGGGGGGCTTTTCCGGAGGTAGCCTCGGTGGCTTACTCTCGGCAATCGGTACCGAAGGGTGTTTGGTGCACGCGGCACGGGGTGGTGGAATCCCTCCACCTCGTGCATGCGGTGATCGTCAACGAGGCCGGGAAGGTCGTGGCAGGTCATGGTGACGTAGACTGGATGACGGTCTATCGGTCGGCGGCCAAACCGTTCCAAGCGATCCCGTTGGTGGAGGACGGGGTGGTCGATCGCTTTGGCCTGAACCAGGCGGAGCTGGCCTTGACGGCGGCCTCCCACAATGGTGAGGAGGATCACCTCGCGGGGGTGTCCGGCATCCTCCAGAAGGTGGGCCTGTCTCCAGAAGCCCTCGGGTTGGGACCCCTGCCGCCGCTCCGACGGGAGACGGCGGAGATGCTGTACCGGTCCGGGCTCTCCGTGACGCCTGCCCACAACAACTGCTCAGGGCAACACGCGGCGATGCTGGGATTGGCTCTGGTTCACGGCTGGCCGGTGGAGTCCTATCTGAACCCCAGGCACCCCCTGCAGGAACGGATGGTTGAGGAGATGGTCAGATATACCGGGCTGCCGAAGGAGAGGATTCAGACGATGCCTGATGGGTGCGGAATGGTGGCTTTTGGCGTTCCCTTGCGGAATATGGCCCGGTCTTTCGCCCATCTCGGGTGCGCCGCCCGAAGAGAGGAAGGTCCTGCCAGGGTCCTGGAGGCCATGGCGGGAAACCCTTTCATGGTCGGAGGGACCGGTAGGTTCTGCACCGCTCTCATTCGGGCCACGGGGGGCCGGATCATCGGGAAACTCGGAGCCGAGGGTGTCTACGGAATGACGGTGCCGGAGGAGGGGCTCGGCATTGCGGTGAAGGTGCAGGACGGAGGGTTGAGAGCGGGGGATGCCGCGGCCGTGAGAGTGCTGAACCTACTCGGGCTCCTGGACCCGGAGGAAGCGGAGTCTCTGGAGGGTTTTCGAAGATCCATCGTTCAAAACACCCTTGATGAGGAGGTTGGGGAGATCTCCGCCAATTTTTCTCTTACCCCGGGAGGCGGGGCAGACTGATGACCAACCGTACCTTCGAGCCTCGCCGGGAAGCCCTGATCCGACTCAGCGCAGCCCTGGGAGGCAGAGAGCCGAACGACTTGAAGAAGGCTCTTGAAGAGGGAGCCCGGAGCGGGGATCCGAAACAGGTGGAGGAAGTACTTCTCCAGAGTTACCTGTTCATCGGCTATCCGGTGGCCTTGAATGCCTTCGCTCTTTGGCGGGAGGTCAGCGGTCGGGAATCTGGGCAGGGAGTCTCGGACGATTGGGCCGCCTGGTGTGAGCGTGGGGAGGAGGTCTGCAGGACGGTTTATGGTGGACAGTACGACGGATTGCGTCGCAACGTGAGAGCGTTGCACCCTGACATGGAACGGTGGATGGTCGTGGAAGGATACGGAAAAGTGTTGGGCCGCCCGGGGCTCGATCTGGCTACCAGGGAGCTCTGCATCGCAGCACTCTTGGCCGTCCTTCAGGCTCCGCCACAGCTCTACTCCCACCTTCGGGGCGCTCTAAACGCCGGAGCTCCCTCCTCAGAGGTCGAAGGAGCTCTGGATCTGGCCTGTTCCCTCCTTGATGAAAGAGCTTCCCAGGCCACCTGGGTTGTATGGGATCGGGTCCGGGCCAGAGCTCTGGAGCCGGCCAACCTGCCCTCCGAGGGGAACCGGTAGGAGGATCAACCCACCATGTTCGTGGACCGTGCCGTGATTCATGTCCGGGCCGGGACTGGAGGTTCCGGGGCCGAGGCTTTTCGGAGGGAGAAGGGCGTGCCTCGGGGCGGCCCCTCCGGTGGAGATGGCGGGAAAGGAGGAGACGTGATGCTGGTGGCGGACCCCCAGCTCATGACCCTTCTGGACCTGACCCGCCGTCTGAACTACAAGGCCGAACGGGGAAAACACGGGGAGGGTAGCAACCGAACCGGTCGGGACGGGGAATCAGTGGTAATCCGTGTTCCCCCGGGGACCTTGGCGAAGGATGCCGACACCGGCGAGCTCCTGGGAGAGTTGATGGAAGAGGGCGATCGGTTGGTGGTGGCCCGGGGCGGTCGTGGGGGGCGAGGGAATGCGAGATTCGCCACATCCACACACCAAGCCCCCCGACGGTGGGAACCAGGAGAAGAGGGGCAGGAGCGGAGGGTGGAGCTGGAATTGAAGCTCATAGCAGACGTGGGCCTGGTGGGACAGCCAAACGCCGGAAAGTCCACTCTTTTGTCGGCCATCTCGCAAGCACACCCCAAGGTTGCCGACTACCCCTTCACTACCCTCACTCCGAACCTTGGAGTGGTTCGGCTTCCCGATTACCGGTCTTTCGTGGTGGCAGACATTCCCGGGATCATCGAGGGTGCCCATGAAGGCCGCGGTCTCGGGCTCCAATTCCTTCGTCATATCGAACGCACCCGGACCCTGGCCTTTCTGATCCCAGTGGATGTGGAAGACCTCCAGGCAGAATACGATCAGCTCAGGGAAGAGGTGAAGAGTTACTCCGAGGAGTTGGCCAGCACGCCCCATTGCCTGGTTTTGACGAAGATCGATCTGCTTCCTCCAGGGGGCCGATCTCCAGAGGTTTCAGCCCCCGGGGCTTGGGGGGTTTTTTCCATCAGCGCGGTAGCGAGAAAGGGCCTCGACCCACTCCTGGAGAGCCTCTACGCCCAGACCCGGACTCAGATGAAAACCGACATAGGTGATGATGAGGAGGAGTGGTGGGTACCGGAGTGACTCACAGCCGTGAGGAGCTCCTGGAGGCACGGGCCCTCCTCCGCCTGAAAACGCAGTCCAGGCTAGGAGACCGAGGAATCAAGCTGTTGGTGGATTCCGAGGGGTCCGGCGTCCGGGCTCTTCGTGCGAGGGGGGTTCAGACGGATCTCTTGGCGCCGGGCGCTGGGGAGGCGGACCTCTCCACGTGGCTGAAGGAGGGCATTGGGGTCCTTCCCATGACCTCCCCCAGGTATCCGGAATCCCTCCTGGAGTTGACCGATCCTCCACCCGTTCTCTTCCTGAGGGGGAATTGGGAGCTGCTCATCGGTGGGGCCGTGGCAATTGTCGGGTCCCGACGTGCAACGGAGGTCGGGAGGCGCGCCGCTGAAAAGATCGCTGGTGTCCTGGCATCGGCCGGCGTGACCGTGGTCAGCGGAATGGCTTTGGGAATCGACGGAGCCGCCCATCGTGGGGCCCTCGCGGGGGGAGGAAATACGGTGGCCGTCTTAGGCTCGGGTTTTCGAAACGTCTACCCCAGCTCTCACAGGACCTTATTCCGGGAAATCGCAGACCGTGGATTGCTGGTGTCGGAGTTTCTGCCGGATGAAAAAGCTCTTCCCCACCATTTTCCGAAGCGAAACCGGATCATCGCCGCTCTCGCCCAGGCTGTAATCGTGGTTGAGGCAGGGAAGAAGAGTGGGGCTCTCATCACCGTCGATCACGGACTCGACCTGGGTCGGGATGTCCTCGCGGTCCCCGGGTCCGTGGAGAATCCTCAGGCAGCCGGCAGCAACATTCTCCTTCGGGAAGGGGCCCGGGTCATTTCGGATCCCGCGGCGATTCTGGAAGAACTGGAGGGGGTGGGCCTGGAGTCGGGAGGGCCTCGGAGCGGACCCAAACAATCCGGAAACCTCACCGACGGAGTTCCCACTGACCTCCACCCACTTTGGGCCGCAGTTTCCACGGAACCGAGGAGTGCAGAAGAAGTAGCGAAACTCGCATCGGCTTCCCTCCCGGAGGCTCTGGCTGGACTCTCGGCCCTCGAGCTGGGAGGGTGGGTCCATGTGTGTCCGGGTATGCGCTTCCAGCGGATCTGACGGGATGGAGACCCCCGCCCCCGGCCCGCCGGTCCGTTCGGTATATGTACATGCCCCCTTTTGCGCCAGCCGGTGTTCTTATTGCGATTTCGCCGTGACGACTTCCAGCAGTGGAGATCTCCAAAACTGGCTCGCGGCACTGGAGACGGAGCTCAGGTTGGTCGAGCAGGAGGGCTTTTTCACACCCGATGAGGAGTTGGAGACTCTTTATGTGGGCGGTGGGACTCCCTCGCTCCTGGGGCCTGACGCCATGGCGGGCCTCCTCAGATTGTTCGGACGAGATCGGTTGAGTCGATCAGACCTTGAGTGGACCTCCGAGGCCAACCCAGAGTCCCTGTCTGTCTCTGTCGCCCGGGGTTGGGCCGCATCGGGCGTGAATCGGATAAGCATGGGCGTTCAGAGTTTCCAGGCGACCGTGCTCCGCTTTCTGAACCGTCTCCATGGACCCGAACAGGCCGGTCTGGCTGTTGGGAATGCCAGGGCGGCCGGAATCCAGAACCTCAACCTGGACCTCATGTTCGGCTTGCCCGGGGAGGTGGAAAGGAACTGGGACCAGGATCTCGATTCGATCTTGAGGTTGGGGGTCCCCCACATCAGTCTCTATGGGCTTTCCCTTGAAATGGGAACACCCCTTGCCGCGGCCATTGAGAGGGGGAGAATCTCGGAGCCTTCGGAGGATGCGTACGGCGCGGAGTTCCTTCGTGCCAGTGATCGACTGACCTCGGAAGGGTACCGACATTACGAGGTGTCCAATTTCGCCCTCCCGGGGTTCGAGTCCCGCCACAACCAAACCTATTGGGAATTGGATCCCTACCTGGGGCTCGGAACCGGCGCTCATTCCTACCGCGCCGGACGCAGACGCTGGAACCTGAGGGATTGGGGGGAATACCGAAGGGCGTGTCGTGGTGGAGTTGCACCTTGGCAGGAAGAGGAAGAGCTGACTCCTGCGGATTCACAGCTGGAGGCAATTTGGTTGGGGTTGAGGACGGATAGAGGACTTGGCATGGAGACCCTGAATGCCGGGGCCCGTGCCCTCGTGGACGACTGGGTCTCCAACGGTCGTGCGACCGTTGGAGAGGAGGGCGTCCGCTTGACCGCGCATGGATGGCTTCTGCTCGACCAACTGGTGGTGGAGTTGGACCTGGCCCTTTCCCGAAGGGTCCCATTATCGTGAAGGGACCTCCTTTCGGAGATCCGTGGGGCGGTTTTCGGTACTGGCATGGGTTGACGCTTCTCCCCGGCTTTCTCGATCTTTGAGAAGCATGATGGAATCGACCCGGAACATAAGAGCTGTGGGACAGGACCTGACCGAACGGGAAATCCGCGTTCTGGAGGCCGTGGTCTCGGCGTACGTCGAAACGGCGGAGCCTGCCGGAAGTCGTTCGGTGGCCCGGCGGAGCGGGTTGGGTGTCTCCCCGGCCACCATCCGGAACACCATGAGCGATCTGGAAGAAAAGGGGTACCTCTCCCATCCCCATACGTCTGCGGGCCGGGTCCCCACTGACCTGGCGTATCGCTTCCATGTTGATCAGCTCATCAGGCTTCCTGACCTCAGCGCTGAAGACCAGAGCACTTTGGTCCGTGAGCTCTCCACGGGCGGACCCACTGCTGTGGAACGCCTGATTCAACGTGCTGCCCGGGCTCTGAGCCTTCTTTCCCTCGAACTGGGCTTGGCCCTGGCGCCACGGCTGGAAGGGGCGGTCCTGGAGAGTCTCGAGCTTCTGCGAGTGTCTTCGAACAAAGTTCTCCTGGTGGCAACCATCCGAAGTGGTCTCGCTCGGACCCTCTATGTAGACTTCGAGGGCGAGATCCCGGAGGACACCCTGGCCACGCTGGCCGTCCTTCTGAACGAAAGGTTGGCCGGACTCACCTTGAGAGAGATCCGGGAAACGCTGCCAGAGCGGCTTCGGGATTTTCGGGCGGACGATTCGGCGGCGGCCGAGGAGCTCCTGAACATCTTCATCGAGTCGGGTTCCGACCTCTTCAATTGGTCCGACCTCGAGGAAGGAGAGATCCTCCTGGGGAAGACCAGCATATTGGCCGCCCAGCCCGAATTCACCTCTGGGGACCGGTTGAAGGGACTCATCGAGCTTACCGAGCGGAGGGAAGTCCTCATCGATGCTCTCTCGGGTCGGAACCATCAAAGTGGCTTGCAGATCACCATCGGAGCGGAACACGAACAGGAAGAGTTGACGGACTTCACTCTCGTCACCTCCGAGTACCATATCGGTGGCCTGAAAGGAGTGATCGGCATCATCGGTCCGACACGCATGCCTTATGAGAAGGTCATCGCGATCGTTGATTCCACCTCTTCCCTTGTGAACCGGATCCTGGGATCTTAAGCCGGAAATCGAGATCAATACCCAACCTTGGTTCATTGGGGGTCCTCCTCTCCCGGCGTCCAGTCTCGGGGCGGGAAGACCCCAAGGTATATAGGGAATGGCAGACTACTACGAACGTCTCGGCATAGGCCGGGACGCATCCACGGAAGAGATCAAGAAGGCCTACCGGAAACTGGCTCTGAAATACCATCCGGACCGGAACGAAGGCTCGAAAGATGCCGAAGCTCGTTTCAAAGAAGTCACGGAGGCGTATGAAGTCCTTCGGGATGGGGAGAAGCGGACCACCTATGACAGGTTCGGTGAGCAGGGTCTACGGGGCGGCCCGGGAGCCCCAGGGTTTGGTGGATTCGATTTCGCCGACGCCATCGAAGTGTTCATGCGGGACTTTGGGGGGTTCGCCGGGTTCGAGGAGATCTTTGGGGGTCGGCGGGGCCGAGGCGGGGGGCGGGAATCTGGGAAGGGCCAAACCCTTCGGGTACGACTCCCCCTGACTCTGAAAGATGTGGCAACGGGTGTAACCAAGAAGATCAGGGTGGCCCTTCTGGACGTGTGCGGCACCTGTTCCGGATCCGGGGCGGCCCCCGGGAGCAACCCCGTGCCGTGCCGTAACTGTGGAGGGTCAGGGGAGGAGCGCCAGGTCCAGAGGTCGGTCTTCGGCCAGTTCGTTTCGGTGGCTCCGTGCGGGGTTTGTGGTGGAGAGGGGAGGATCGTGGAGGAGCCCTGTGAGAAGTGCCGTGCCGACGGCCGGATAAGGGAGGAGCAGGAGTTGGAAGTTGAGGTGCCTGCCGGGGTCAGCTCCGAGAACTTCCTCACACTCCGGGGACAGGGAAATGCCGGGCCGCGAGGCGGCCCGAAAGGGGACATCATCGTGCTCCTGGAAGTTCAGGAGGATCCAAGGTTCAGGCGGGATGGCGAGAACCTTCTCTTCGAACTTCCGGTCACCTTCAGCCAGGCCGCCCTGGGCGACCAGGTGGAGGTTCCCACCGTTGAAGGGACGGTCCGCCTCACAGTTCCTGCAGGAATCCAATCCGGAGAAGTTCTCCGTCTACGGGGGCAGGGGCTCCCGGGTCTACACGGTCGGGGTAGGGGTGACCAGATGGTCAGGGTTCGGATCTGGACGCCTCAGAAGCTATCCAAGGACCAGGAAAGGATCCTTCAGGAGTTTAGGGAAACGGAGGAGACGCCCCCCGAGGACGCCGTCACCGGGGATGAGCGAGGATTCTGGTCCCGCGTGAAGGAAGCTTTCTCCTAAGGAAGCTCCGTCAACCCTCTTCTGAGCGGGAGCTATGCCCCCTGACCGCTGGCTGGAGCTGACGGTTCGATGCCCTATCGAACCTGAGCTGGTCTCCGTTGTGCTGCTCGATCTGGGAGGGAGTGCCGTGGAGGAGACGGGCGGTGCTCTGGTGACCTACGTTCCGCCCCCTCCCGACCTGGATGCCTTCCTTCTCCGTGCCCGAGAGGGCCTCGAGAGACTCTCCGCTTCTACCCAGTTCGATCTTTCCTGGCGTTGGCAACCGCAGGAGGATTGGGAGAGGCTCTGGCGAAGGGGGTTGGGACCCCGCCAGATCACGCCCCGCCTTACGGTGACTCCCTCCTGGGAGGCGATGGAGCCGGGGCCAGGTGAGGTGGTCTTGACCTTGGACCCGGGCATGGCTTTCGGCACTGCCGAGCACGCCACCACACGGGGTTGTCTGAGGATGCTCGACAAAACCCTCGAGCCTGGGGTCCGTCTCGCAGATGTGGGGTCCGGGTCAGGGATCCTCGCCATCGCGGCGGTCCTTCTGGGCGCCAGGGAAGTCCTGGCCATGGAGATGGACGAAATGTCCTGCGACACGGCCGCGGAGAATCTCGTGAGGAACGGGGTTCAGGCTCTGGTGGACATCCGGCAAGTCCGCGTGGAAGGGGGAGCGGCCCTCGCAGAGGCTCCCTTTGATGGAATTGTCGCCAACCTCCAGAGCCACCTCATCCTTCCACTTCTGTCGGCGTTCAGGATGAGTCTGAACGTCCAGGGATGGCTTATTCTCAGTGGCATCCTTTCGACTGAGCGGGATGAGGTTCAATCGGCGGCGCTCCAGGAGGGATTCCTACTCCTGGAGGAGGATGAGGAGGACGGTTGGTGGACGGGCGTCTTCACTTTCGCCCGATCCGCCCGGTGAGGAACGGCGCAAGAGCCCTTTCCGCTTCCCAGTTCGCGCCGATCCACCGGGCGACCGCTGCCTGAGATCCCGTGTCGAGTTCCTGGCCCCACGCCTGGAGGCTCTCCTGTACCCGTCCCCAGGCCCTGCCTTCGGACCCGAGGTTCTGGTTTGGGACCGAGCGGCTCAAGATCCAGGGGTCGCAAACCCGAGCTGGTGGGGTGGGCACCGGCGCCGTGCATCCTTCTCGGTGCGGCTGGTAAGCCCAAGGGCCCAGTCGACCGGGGATCACTCTGAAAGTGCCGGGTTTTTCCGTGATTCGCTTCAGGATCAGCTCCTCCCGCCCATGGGGGTCCGCCCCTTGATCTATCAGCGCCTTCAAGAGGCAGGAGAAGGGCATCGCCCGGGTGGGAGCCCTGTCCAGGATTTCCTCGATCCGCTCAGTCCAAACCTCCATTCCCCCTCCTCTTCTTGAGTTTATCACCGGAAAACGGCTCTTTATTCGCTGGGAAATCTCTCCTTCCCTGGTGGGCCAGCCCATGGCCCGTGGGGACCGGAAAGGGCCCATTTGCCCTGGGAGGTGGAACGGCCGTAAGGGGGATTGCGCCGACCAGCGGCTGCGGCCATGATCTCCGGATCGTTGGTGTCCACGGCTCGAGAAACCCAACAAAAGGGGGAACCCTTGTCCAACGCCGACTGTCTCTTTTGCCGGATCGCCCAGGGGGAGATCCCTGCAGAGTTGGTCCGATCCGATCCCCAGGTGGTGGCGTTCAGGGATATCAGCCCTCAGGCTCCCACCCACATTCTTATTATCCCCCGGAAACACATTTCCTCGGTGAACGATTTGGATGAGGGTGACGCGGAATTGATTGGGAAGCTTTTCCTCACGGCCAGAGAGCTGGCTCGGGACGAGGGGATTTCCGAGGGCGGCTACCGGATGGTGGTGAATGCGGGCCCGGATGCGGGTCAGACCGTGTTT
>JBDHGR010000028.1:0-16997 GCA_039589815.1 Gemmatimonadota bacterium
CGGCTACTGGCCGCCGGGCCTCGAAGTGTGAGTCAGGACACATGGTTTGGCTCGGAGTCGGTCCCGTGTCCGAGACGACCCATGGCGTGGAGGGCCCCAGCCATACCCAGCAACAGCCAGAGATATCGCTCGAAATCCCCGTGTAAGAACAGGCCGGAGATGAGATACCCCGCCAGAGAGATCTGGACTGCTCGAGCTAGGGCGGAAACCTGCCCTTCACCAGCCTCTCGAAGCAGCTCTCGCCCACGCCCCAAGCTCACGAAGGCGACGAGGAGGGCCCCGAGGAAAAGCCCCAGGCCTACGGAACCCGTTTCCGCTCCCACCTCCAAATAAAGATTGTGAGCGTACCGGGAGGCATCCGGATCCTGGTAATCCCTGGCTACCGACCCGAATCGTTCCGCGTATTCTCCGAAGCGTGCCGTGTAGTTCCCCCCCCCTACACCGAGCAAGGGGTTCGCCACCATCATTTCCCAGGCAGTGCCCATGAGGACCATGCGCTCCTCCACCGAGCTATCCGTATCCACGAGTACAGCATCGTCTGGGAAGAGATGTCCGATGGTCGTGAGGCGCTCCCGAAACCCGCTGGGAACCAGAAGGGCGGCTGCAAGAATCAGTGGAAGGCCCACCACCGCCATTCGCCGCCAATTGAAGCCATGGGCTACGAATGAAGCGGATACCACAAAAACCAGTGCGATGGCTCCACCACGAGAATAGGTCATGATGGTTGCAGCGAGGATCGAGAACAGGCAGAGAACGGCACAGAAACGGCCCCGCCTCGAGGGGTCATCCCAGCTCAAGAAGAGAGCAAAGGGTACCAGGACCAGGAGGATCTGGGCGAAGAAGTTGGGGTCGCCCAACGGCCCTGCCAGGCGAAGGCCGAACACGTCTCCGTAGATCTGTCCCTGGCTCGCCCTGGCAAGCCCCGCGAAAGCATCTTCCGCCCCCGTTGCCAGTAGGATCAGGCCAAGGATCCCCAGGAGGGCGCCGGCTCCGACCATTGTCCAGACAGCCATCCGTGCTCGCGCGGGAGTCCTCATCAAAAGGACTATGAGCGAATAGAGGGCAAGTGCCTTAAAGAACTCCTCGAATCTGGCATCTGCCAGGGCGGGCTGATCGGCCCAGGTGGTAGACGCTAAATGGAAGAGAGTGAATCCCGTCAGAAACCAGGTGAGCGGTTCCCCCAGAAGGCGATGGACAGCCCCCCGACCATGATGGATCCAAGCGGATATGAGGATTGGGAGGCCCAATAGCTGGAGGATCGAGGGTAGGTCGAAAGCGCGGATGAGCACATCGGAGAGATTCAGGTAGACCAGGGCCACAAGGAGAGTCAGCGCCACAACCGGTTTGAATAGGACTGCCAGGATGATGGCGACAGCGGCCCCGGTGCCCAAAACGGCCCGCAAGGTAAAGGAGAGCTCCAAGTGGAACAGGTCTGGATTGGCGACCACATACCGACCCATAACGAAGGCCCCCATCGCGGCGATGACCACCAGGACCCACTCCCCTACATTCTCAGGGATACCGGTCGAAGCAGGACCCGACCCACTCCCGGAAGAAGGGACTTTAGGGTCGCCCATTAACTCCCCAGGGTGGTTCCCACGGCCTTCGACCCGTCTCCGGACGTTGGCTCGGATGCCTCGGTTTCCGGAGATGATCTTTCGCCATGGGAGGGGCCAGAACGGAGGTACTCCAGGACAAGGGCAAGGAGGAGTCCAGAAAAAAGGCCCAGGATCGCAGCAATCACCGCATTTCGGGAAGGATCGGGATGGAACGGGCGCAGGGCGGGCCGCGCCGCCTCCACAGGCCGCATGTCGAAGATCCGGTACATGGCCCGAGCCTGGTCTGCTACAACTCCGACGAGCCCGTTCGCCAGGAGGCTAACGCGTTCACCATCCCGCCCCTCCGCCGTGATCCGGATGATGTTGGTTCGGGGGACCACGGAGGCCTGGATCCGGTAGCCCGAAACCTCCGACTGCTCCAACCCCAGTCGAAGCGCCGTCGAATCCAGAGCCTCGCGGGTCTCGGCAATGGAGGCAAAGGTCGCGATGATGGTCCGCCTCTCCAGCGTCTCAAGGCCCCGCATGACATCAGCCGGCTCCGATACCTCTGGAGAGGGCAGAACGGCGACTTCGGCAGCGGCCCGATAGAGGGGGGACTGTTGGTTCGTCAGATAAACCGCGGATAGCACGGCCAAGCCGGGCAAGACCAACATGGCCCACCACCAGGCCCTAAGGGCCTTTAGGTAAACGTTATCCCCCCGCCCCCCCCTCAAAACGCCCCCTTCGCGAGGATCACTGCCAGAGGTGTCCGAAAGAGAATCCACGCGTCCAGCCATGGGGTCCACCTTTCCACATACTCCAGGTCGAGGCGGATCCTCTCCTCATCGCTCAGGAGGCTGCGTCCGCTCACTTGCCAGAGCCCCGTGAGCCCGGGTTTTACGTCGAAACGACGCCTGGGCCTACCTATGGGGAAGCGTTCCATGTCACTGGGCAGCAGGGGCCGTGGCCCCACAATGGACATGTCCCCCAGTAGGACATTGAAGAGTTGAGGAAGCTCGTCCACGCTGAACTTCCGGAGGAATCTGCCCACCCGGGTCACGCGTTCATCGCCTTCGACCTTGTTGAAGATCCGGTTGCCAGGGGCCTTCGGCGCTTCGCCGGTACGCATGGTTCGGAGTTTGAAAATCGTGAACTCCCGCCTTTGGAAACCGACCCTTTTCTGCCGGAAAAAGATGGGGCCACCACTGGTGAGGGCGATCGCGAAGATGGCGAGGAGAAGCACCGGGAGAGTCACGATGATGAGGACCGAAGCCAACCCGAAATCGAAGCCCCTTTTTGTTTCCCGGAAGGAGACGGAAGGTCTGGATAAAACCCAGCCGTAGGAGGCAGTAGCCCGGGAAAAGGTTGGAACTCCAGTGAACGAATGTTCCACCATAATCCTCCTTTTTACAGGTTGAAGTTCATAGGGTCTGTCTTGAGGAGGGATGTCAGGATTCAATACGCCCAGGGAGTCGGCAAAAACTAGCAAACGTCGTGCCGTTCAGGGGCTTCAAAGGGTATTGAGGGGGTCGGAAGGAATCCCCGGCTGATTCTGCAGGGATTGTCGGGATTCTTGTGACTTTTGCGGACTGGTGCCCCTCCGAGGGGATTGCTCCTGGCCAGGAGAAGAACGGAGGAACGCTGCACTTTTGTTCGGTGATGGGGTAATCTTTTCCGAGCGAACCTAGCCCGACCTCGGGCCGCGTCAGGGGGCTTCCCCGGACACAGGCTGACGAAACCAACCGAAGAGAGGCACCCTGAAACTCAAGGTCGCCCGGTGGGCATAGTACTCTCGGCGAAGGTCGTTAGAGCTCCGAACCTCATACTCGTAGCCGATGCGAACTTCCCTTCCGGGTGAGTTACCCTGCTTCAGATAAATCGAGGGGATCCATCGAAGATCTTCTGTGGGGACCTCGATGCCATCGACCTCAATCCACCGTTCGGGGTATTCCCTTTCCCTCCTGTCGGCTTGTACCACGAGTGTGGCTTGTTGGGTCAATCTTGTGCGCCACGCCGCCGAGAGGGAATGCCGTTCGAAACGACCGGAGGGTCGGTCCGATTCTCCTTTTTCGCGCCGGAATCCAACCTCCCAGTCGATGCGATCGATAACATTCAGCCTGAGCTCCGCACCCACCATCCTGATGGTCTCCCTGCCCAGGTCCTGTTCGAACTCCCGGGTCCAATAACGCCCGTATGCTCTAACCCTACTCCTACCGAAGCGAAGGCTTATTCTTGGCGAGGCCATGTACGCATCGGCGGTTTCACGGTCTTCGGTCTGACCATTGAACTGCAATGATCCGATCGCCTCGAGCCCAACCGGCCCCAATCGCTGTTCGAGTACGCCGAGAACAGAATGCGTGTCTCTGTTCCATTTCTCCGATGAGTTGAACTGGCGTATCCGGCCCCAATACTCGATACGAAGGAGGGGCCGAGACGTGCTGGTTCTGAGTTGAGCCCGGACATCGGCCAGCAACCCGGGACCGTCGATGGCCGTTGGGGTTTGCTCGATATTGGTGTCATAAACCACCGAAAAACCTATGTCCGTCCAGAGGATCCCAGGCTTGAGGCGGTATGTGGAGGGATTATACGGGTCCAGCGGATCACCCTGAGCTTTAAGCTCCGCGGGAGTTGCCACCGGCAGCGATAGGAAGACCACCGATACCCAGACGGCCAAATCCCGTTGCACTTTCTTCTCTCTGGTTGGAGCATTTGGATCCTTGACGTTGGACGTGAGGCGACCAGGGGCAAGGGTCATGCCTTCAAGGCCGAAGGCTGTTCAAACCATTTGTGAATAACAGCTTACGGGGTGAAAGCCACTGTTCGGCCAGGACAAGAAAAGCCGACAAGATGTTCCGAGGGAGCACCTTTTTCCTGCATGGGTCCCACTCCGGAGGAGTCGAGATCCAGCGTCAGACTCATGAAACACCGGACTTTTCTACTTCAACGCGACGATTGGGTCTGGATCGGGTCTGGATCCTCCTCCGTCTTTTCTGTTGCCCATCTTCGATTTTCTCCTTATCTTACTTTCGGTTTTTCTTCGGTATTCTCGAAACCGTTTGACTGCTCATGACACAGATGTATCAGGAGCCTCCCCTCCTTTTGGACGTGGAGGGGAAAAGGGGAAGCTTCCCCCTGTCATCCACTTCCCTCCCCGGAAGTCGGCAGGCTCTCTGTGTCTGGCTACCCACCTTCGAGCTTCGGTTGGAACTGGTTCGCTCTCCGGAGCTGGACGCCACCTCCGTGGCTCTTCTCTCTCCGGGAGAAGGGACCCGGCGAACCCTGTGGCAGGTTTCGGAGCGAGGAGCTGAATCAGGCGTTCGTCCGGGACAGCTGGTTTCCCAGGCCATCTCCCTCTGCCCGTCCCTGACCCTCCTGGAACCTGATCCGGCTCATTACGACGCGGCCCAGGAGGAGATGTTGGAAGCCCTCATGGGGTTGAGTCCCGTTGTGGAGCCCTCCGGCCTGGTGTCCAGCAGGGGGTCCAGCAGGGGGCGAATCTTCATGGGGATGGACGGCTTGGAGCGCCTCCATGGCCCTCCCTTCCACCAGGTGATGATTACCCTCCAGACTCTCCTGCAGGTTTTCCCTCGACCCCTGGTGGCTGCCACCCGTGTGGGACGGGCATCCGGAAAATTCGGTGCCTGGGTGGCGGCGGCCCGGGCCGAACCGGGCAAGCCGGTCCTGGTACCCGATTCCGAGCTGCCCCCCTTCCTTGCCTCTTGCCCCGTCTCCGTTCTCCCGGTGGATCCCCTCATGATCCAACGGCTGGAGCGTCTTGGTATCACCACCCTGGAGAAGATCATCTCTCTCCCGGAGCCGGCCCTGGTGGGTCAGTTCGGGCTGGAGGGCCGCAGGGCTTTGGAGTGGGCCACGGGCCGGCGGGTGGATCCTGTGCGCCCCCTTCACCGTCCCCAGCCCATTCAAGTTTCCCTGGACTTCCCTTCCCCGGCGGGACGAACCGAGACCATCCACGGAGCCCTGGGCCGCCTCCTGGAAAAAGCCCTGTCTCGACCGGCCCGCCGCGGCAGGAGTGCCCGTGGAGTGCGCCTTCGGGCCCGCCTGGAAGGGGGAGGGTCCTGGTCTGTGGAGGTCATCCTTCGGGAGCCCACAGCCCGGAAGGAGTCCATCGCCTTCCCCCTCAAGGCTCGGATGGCCCTCTCGCCCCCACCCCGGGCCGTGGAGAGTCTCACCGTTGAAATCTTTCAGTTCGGGCCCGCTTCTTCTCAGACCGGTTTTTTCGACCGGAAGGAAGAAGGAGGAAGGGAGTCCGGCGGGATGGAACTGGAAGAAGGAGCCGTTCCGCCTTCTCTACGAGAGGCGGTAAAGGAATTGAAGCTGAAGCTGGGCCATTCCCCTCTCTATCGAGTGGTGGAAGTGGATCCTTGGTCCCGAATCCCCGAGAGGCGCCACGCTCTCCTGAACTTCGAACCCTGATGAAGAAGCTCGATCCCCAGGCCCTCCATCCCCTGAACGTCCCTCGACCCCTCCGGGTCCGGGTTGGGAATGGAGGCCGCCCCCTTTTCCTCTACCTGAAGGGAGGAGTTCGGAAGGTCCAGCAGATCCTGGAAATCTGGCAAGTGGACGAGGAATGGTGGCGGAATCCCATCTCCCGGCGTTATGCGAGGTTGGTCCTGGAGGACGGACGGATGGTCACCGTGTACCGGGATCTCCTGAACCGGAGGTGGTATCTGCAGAAGGAATGAGCCCGGGTAACGTCCGTCCCCGGTCGCATCAAGATCTGGATTCCCTCAGCAGCCAGGGGCCCTCTCAGGAAAAAACAAAAGACCCGTAGCCAACGACCTGGTCCCGGGGTCCGGCCGTGTCACCCGAGTTTCGAAGGTCCACACACTCCACCGAAAGGCCCTCCTCACGGGCCCGGAGCAGGAGCCCACCAACGGGCATTCTACCGCAGGCTTGATCGTGCCGGATCTCTTCGGGCCGAAGCTCCAGGATGGTTCGAGCCGTACGGGCGTCCAGTTCGCCGGCCTGAGCGTAGGGCAGGTAGTGGCTCAGGTCCGAGCTCACCACGACGAGAGATTCAGGGCCTCCCCACAGAACCTTTAAAACCTCTGCGACCTCCTCCGCCGAGGCCTCTCCCACCACCAGGGGAATGAGTGAGAAATCTCCCAGAACCACCTGCAGGAACGGGAGGTGAACTTCGAGGCTGTGTTCCCCCTCGTGGGCCTCGTCCACGAGGTTCACTCTACCCAGCCCGAGGGCCGTCCGGAGACCCTCCCCGTCCACGGGCACAGGGCCCAGGGGGGTAATGAAAGCCTTGGCGCTGGATGCCGCCAAACCCCGCACCGGATAGCGGTGGGCAGGTCCCAAAAGAACCACCCGGGAAATGGAAGCCGAATGGGACACCAGGCGATGGTAAGCCGATGCCGCCACCGGCCCCGAATAGATGTATCCGGCGTGGGGAGCGATGATGGCTTTGGGCGGCCCGGAGGCTGGAGCATCCGCCCGTGGTTTCTCGTCGACGGCCCCCATCGCCATGGCGGCGGAATGCAAATGTCCCTCAACCTCTGATCGGAGAGCCTTCTCCTGACCGGGATAGAACATTCCTGCGACGGCGGGAGGTCGCGACCAATCCATGAGTCCTCCTTTGCTGCACGGCCAGGTGAAGCGATGGAACTCCGGGGACAATCGAAGATAAAAGAAGATAGGAGGGTTGGACACGAGCTCGTCACGAGTCCCTTTCTATCCCCCCACCTCGAAAAAGCCAGAGAAGAAGGAAGGATACCTGATCATGAAACTCCGGCATGTCGGACTCATCGCCACGGCGGCGGCCGCCATCTCTTTTGCCGGGTGCGCCGGACGGGGGGGAGCCCAGGGGTCCGCCGACCGCTACTGGGAAGAAGATGTGAAGCTGTTCGTGACCAATCTGGCTTTTTCGGACGTTACCCTCTACGGGATCACCAACGGCGCCAGGACTCGTCTCGGCACGGTCATCGGGAAGAAGGAAGTGGTGTTCACCCTGCCCGTGAGGTTCCCCTCGGAGGTCTACCTGGAGATCGATTTCCTGGCAGGCCCCAGGTGTTTTACTGAACGAATGATGGTGGACCCGGGAGATCATCTGGACCTCACCATTCAGAACGAGAATCTCGCCTGGAGGTGTGGTGACAGCTGAGGAACCGACCTCGTCCGATTCAGAGGGGCCGTCCGATTCTCAACCTCCCAGCGAAGACATCCTGAAGCCCGCCCTTCGGCTCCTCTCCCTCCGTGCCCGAACCGTAAAGGAGTTGAAGGGACGCCTTAAGGAAAGAGGCTTCCCTTCCACCGAGGTGTCCCACTGCGTTCGGTGGTTGCAGGAACGGGATCTGCTCGACGACGAAGCCTTCGCCCAAACGCATACCCGGGACCGGCTCCGGTTCTCTCCCAGAAGCCCCTTCCTTCTCCGGCGTGAACTGGCCTTGAAAGGGGTTCAACCCAAGGTGGCCGCCGAAGTAGTGGAACATGTCTTGGTGGAAGAGGGGGTGTCGCCTGCCGATCTCTCCATCAAAGCGGCCGCGGGTTGGATCCAAAAACAAAGTTCCCGCACGAGAACGGAGTTACTTGGAGACCGGTTTTCCCCGGAGCGAGAGAAGATCCGCCGACGCCTTTACGGGTTCCTGTCGAGGCGGGGCTTCAGGGGAGATGCCGTCCGACGAGGCATGGAAGCTGGAGAGGAAAAGGCCCGGGAGATCGAGGGTTGACCCCCGGGCCCCGGGCCTTTCCTTCCTGCAGCTCCCTTCGAATCACTCCGGGGTGTTGGACCCCTACTTCTTCAAGACAGGTTCAAGAACCTCTTCAAGCGTCGGCCGACCAATGACCTGCAGCTCGTACCGAACCCGGGTGCTGGGTACCGGGATGTTGACGATCTTGGCCAAATCGATGGGAGTGCCGACAGCCAGGGCCTCGACGCCTCCCTCCGCCGCCTTGGCGATGGTGGCCTCCAGATCCTTCACCTGGGCCTCGCCATACCCCATGGCCGGCAGGAGAATCCCCAACTCGGGATAGGTTTCAAAGGTGTCCTCGAGCTCACCTACCAGGAATGGCCTCGGGTCTACGAGGCTATCGATCCCGGCACGCTTCGCGGCAATGGTGGCGGCTCCGTATTTCATGCCACCATGGGTGAGCGTGGGCCCGTCTTCCACGGCGAGCACCTTTTTCCCCTTCAGAACCGAGGGGTCGTCTACAAAGAGGGGTGAAGCGGCGTCCAGGATCACGGCACCCGGGTTCACGGACTCCACGTTGTCTCGCACCCGCTCGACATTGGCGGCATCGGCCGTGGCTACTTTATTGATGATGATGACGTCGGCCATTCGGACATTGGTCTCACCGGGATAGTAGGTGAGCTCGTGGCCCGGCCTGTGCGGGTCCACCAGGGTGATGTGGACGTCGGGCTTGTAGAAGGGCGTATCGTTGTTCCCACCGTCCCAAAGAATGACGTCGGCTTCCTTCTCAGCTTCCTCAAGGATTGCGCCGTAATCCACTCCTGCGAAAACCACCGAACCATTGGCGATATGGGGCTCGTACTCCTCTCGCTCCTCGATGGTGACTTCATGCTCCAACAGATCAGCCTCTTCGGCGAACCGCTGAACTCTCTGTTTGGCCAGATCCCCATAGGGCATGGGGTGCCGGATAGCGGCTACCTTCAAGCCGGCCTTTCGGAGAACCCGGGCTACTGCCCTGGAGGTCTGGCTCTTCCCGACTCCGGTTCTGGAAGCACAGACAGCCACCACCGGTAGTCTGGACTGGATGAGCGTTTTGGTTGCGCTCGGGATCTCGAACCCGGCTCCCAGTGCCGTGACCCGGCTCGCCAGGTGCATGACGTACTCATAGGAGACGTCGGAATAGGCCATGACGCACCGATCCACTCTCAGGCGATCGATGAGTTCGTCCAGCTCGTCTTCAGGAAAGATGGTGATGCCGTCTGGATAGAGCCCCCCGGCGATGGAGGCGGGATAGGTCCTGTCGTCGATATGGGGAATCTGCTGGGCGGTGAATCCGACAACCTCCACCCCTTCATTATCCCGGTACATGGTGTTGAAAACGTGAAAGTCCTTCCCGGCGGCGCCGAGAATCAGGACGCGTGTACGCGGCATGGATTCGACCTCATCGGTTCAAGTTTGGCGGGAACTCCCTTCCCGATGGTACCGAAGCGGCTCACCCCGGATCCTGGCTCGGTGCGTGGCCGGTGGAACACTCTAGCGAGGGGGAACGGATCGGTCCAGATGGGGCCGGAAACCCGGTTCCGAACCAGGGCTTTCCGACCCTCTGCTCAACACTCCACCTTCCTGTCGGGTCCTTTGTCAAAGGCATTTTTTAAACCACTCCTTCCCTGGAGGTACGATGCGAAGGCACCTCGCATGCGTGGCTTTGGTGGCCGCCCTCATGGCCCCATTTGCCTCTTTCAGCTTTCTCTCGGGTCAAGGCCTGGACCCGGAGATCCTCTCGGCCTTCCGGTGGCGCCAGATCGGGCCGGCCAATATGTCGGGCCGGATAACCGATGTGGAGGGCATCCCCAGCCCGTCGAAGACCTTCTATGTGGCGGCGGCGGCCGGCGGAATCTGGAAGACCACCAATAACGGAACGACCTTCCGCCCGCTCTTCGACAACGAGCGCATCGTTTCCCTTGGGGACATCGCTATCGCCCCGTCCGACACCATGCAGATCTGGGCCGGCACGGGGGAGGAAGATTCTCGAAACTCCATCTCACCAGGCGGTGGCATCTACAAGTCCACCGACGGCGGACTGACCTGGGAGCTGAAAGGGCTGGAGGAGACGGAGGTCATCGCCAGGATCGTGGTTCACCCCACGAACCCGGACCGGGTCTGGGTGGCAGCCCTGGGGCACATCTGGGACTCCAACCCGGAGCGGGGCCTCTACCGCACCGACGACGGCGGAGAGAGCTGGGATTTGGTGAAGTTCATCAGCGACAAAGCGGGTTTCGTTGATCTGGCCATCCACCCTACCGATCCCGACGTCCTCTTCGCATCCTCCTGGGAGCGGGTCAGAGGTCCCTACTTCCTCCAGAGCGGAGGCCCCGGAAGCGCACTCTTTACGACCACCGATGGAGGGGACACCTGGACCGAGGTCGGGGGACCGGGGTGGCCCACCGGAGAGTTCGGCCGCATCGGCATCGCCATCTCCAAGAGCGATCCGGAGATCGTGTACGCCAATGTGGAAGCCGAGGCATACGAGGGCGACCCGGCCCCCAATGGCCTCTACCGGAGCAATGACGGCGGAATGAGCTGGGAAAAGATGAACAACGTCAACTCCCGGCCATTCTACTATTCACAGGTTCGGGTCCACCCGACCAATCCCGACCGGGTCTACTGGTCGACCGTGAACGTCTCCAACGACGGCGGGAAGACCGTGGGGAGTGCGGCGCAGGGGATCCACGTGGACCACCACGCCATGTGGATGGACCCCAATGATCCCGAGAGGATGATTGTCGGAAACGATGGCGGCATCGGCATCACCTTCGATCAGGGCGGGAACTACGTCTTCCCGAACATCATGGCCCTGGGGCAGTTCTACGAAGTGAGCTTCGGGATGGAGCTTCCCTACACCGTTTGTGGCGGACTTCAGGACAATGGCTCCTGGTGCGGCCCCAGCCGAAGGAGCCAAGGGCCCATCACGAACGCCATGTGGGCCACGGTAGGGGGCGGTGACGGGTTCTTCACACTTCAGGATCCCGACCATCCGGAGATCGTGTATTCCGAGTCTCAGGGTGGGAACATGGGGCGCAGAAACACCATCACGGGGGACCGCATGAGCTTCCGGAAGCCCGGAGGCGGCCGGGGCGGGGCGGAAGAGGGGGAGGAGGCATGGAGGTGGAACTGGAACACGCCCCTGGTCATGTCCCCTCACGATCCCACGGTCATTTATGTGGCCGGGAACCGGGTCGTGAAGTACACGAACCGGGGCGAGGAGTACGAGGTCATTTCCGAAGACCTCACCTACGCCGACGAAGAGAAGATCAGAATCAGCACAGAGACCACGGGTGGGATCACGCCGGACCTTACCGGTGCTGAGACCTTCGCCACCATCGTCACGCTGGCTGAGTCACCGCTGCAACAGGGTCTGCTCTATGCCGGGACCGACGACGGGCGGAGCTGGATGAGCGAGAACGACGGGGGAGCCTGGGAGGAATTGACGGGCCGGTTCCCGGGCGTTCCCGACGGCACCTGGGTTCGTCGAATCGAGGCGTCCAGCCACGACGTCAGTACCTTCTTCGTGGCCTTTGACGGCCATCGAACCAACGACTTCACACCTTATGTCTACATGACCACTGACGGGGGTGAGAGTTTCCGGTCCATCTCCAGCGATCTGCCCACCGGAAGACCGGACTTCGTCCACGTGGTTCGGCAGGACCTGGTCAACCCGAACCTACTTTTCGTTGGAACCGACGTTGGGGTCTACTTCTCCATGGACATGGGCGGCCACTGGCAGAAGTTCATGGAGGGCTTCCCCACCGTTCCCGTCCATGACCTGAAGATCCACCCCCGGGACCGGGACCTCATCGCGGGGACCCATGGTCGATCGATCTGGATCGTGGACATCGCGCCTCTCCAGGAGCTGACCTCCCAGGTTGCCTCCGCAGACGTCCATCTCTTCCAGCCGAAACCGGGCCTGCAGTTTGGAAACCGGCCCATCGGGGGTGAATCCACAGGCCACCAGGTTTATCAGGCTCCCTCACCCTCCTACGGCGCAGAGATCGCCTACTGGATCGGCCCCGATGCTGATATCCCGACCCCTGGAGCTCCAGCCATGGCCCGGGGTCAGCGGCCGCAAGCGGCAGGTGGAGCTGGACGACCGGGCGGGGCCGGTGGAGCAGGAGGTCCTGGGGGGCCACAAGCGAGGGGACCCCAGGTACAGATCGAAATCGTGGACGCAGAGGGAAACACGATTCATACAGCCACATCGAGTGCGACACCGGGCATCCACCGGTACAACTGGAATTTCCGGGGTCAGGCCCCGGCAACCGAGGCCCAACCCAAAACCGAAGAGCAGATCCAGGACTCCATCCAGGCCGTCGATCGGATAGAAGAGTTGGTGGATTCGCTCGTTGAAGAGGGGAGCGATCGGGAGCAGCTGGAGCAGTTCAGGGATATGATCCTTTCAGGGGGCGGGGCAAGAATGTTCGGTGGAGGCGGCCGGGGCGGTGGCCAACGGGATCCAAACGCCTGGGTGGAGCGACCCGGGGAGAATTTCTCCCAGGGTGGCGGCGGCGGATTCAGATTCATGCCGGAAATGAGGGTCCTCTCCCGCGCTGCCCGGCCCATCACAGGCGGGGGTGGCCGTGGAGGATTCGGCGGGGGTGGTGGACAGGCTCCCCTGGCCGACGCCGGGGACTACACTGTAGTCCTGAAGGCCGGAGACCGTGAGTTCCGCCAAACCCTCGAGGTCATCAAAGGACCTGACGCCGGAGGTTGAGCAGGTTCTATAGGACGCCGTCAGGCCGCCGTTCTCGAAACTCTGGTATTTCCGGCATAACGGAGTGATGTTCGGGGTGCCCCCGAGGGGGCACCCCAACCAGGAGGGCCGATGGCCAGAGCAAACGGCATGAATACAGGCAGCGAGGGAAGGTGCCCTGGTCTCGGATTCGGCCTTTTGCTTCTGTCCGTCCTGGCCGCCGCTCCGGAGCCCCTACATGGGCAGTCGGCAGTCCCGAGAGATCAATACCATCTCTCCATCACCCTCGGTGGGCATTTTCTGGTGGGCGTGGGCTACACCCGGTGGATCGAAGAACACCACGCTCTGGAGTTCACCGTTTTTCCCTTCGCCCATCCGAGGGAGGGATTCCCTTTCGGGGTTCGAGCAGGGTACGCCTGGGTCCCCTCCGATGAAGTCTGGCGAGCCAAGTTAGGTGGAAGCTTGACGCTACTCATCCGGCCCGGCCAGTCGGGTGGAGACCGTTTTACTCCCACTCTCGACCTGACTCCGGGGATCCGGTACCACCCTGACCATGAACGCAGCTTCCGTGCCGACCTCTGGATGTCCTATTTCTTGAAAGAGAAGTTCTTTGTACCCACCGGCCTGGAGTTCTTTTTCGCCTGGCCGAAGTAGGAGGAGGGGCTGTTGGCCCCCCTCCACCCCCGAAGCTCCTCCCCACTCCTACCTCAACCTCCCAAGTGTTCCTTAAAAAAAGCCACGGTCCGAGGCCACGCCGCCTGGGTCGCCTCCATGTTGGCCCCCTCCTGACCGGACTGTTGTCTCAGGAAGCCGTGGCCGGCGCCCTCGTAGATGTTCACCTCGTAGCTCTTCCCCATCCCCTCCAGTGCCTCTCGGGCTTCAGGGATGGTGGCGTTGACCCGGGCGTCGTTTCCTCCGTAGTGGCCAAGAATGGGCGTCTGGACAGCACCCAGAGTTTCGGTCGCTGGCGAACTGCCGTAGTAGACAACGGCTCCGCCCAGTTCCGGCCATTCGGTAGCCATGCGGAAGCTGGTGCTCCCACCCCAGCAGTAACCCACCACACCCACTGAGTTGGTCGCGGCGGGTAGGGCCGTGGCGTAAGCCGCCGCACCTTTGAGGCGCCTGGTTACCTCCCCGGGTTCGAGGCCCCGAATCAGGGCGACGGCTCCCTGCCGGTCCACAGACTCCGATCCACCGCCACTGGGGCCCTTTCCTGAGAGGAGATCAGGGGCAATGGCGATGAACCCTTCGGCGGCGAGCTGATCAGCCACGCCTCTGATCCAGTCGGTCAGTGCGTAGATCTCATGGATCACCACCACCACCGGGGCGGCGTCGGCCCTCTCCGGATACACTACCCATGCCCTCACCATGTCACCGTTCCCGGCGTCGTAATCCACCCACTCACCGTGTCTGGGAGACGCGTCCAGGTGGGCAACCGATCCCTCTTCATCGGGCGGCAGCCCTTGAGATTGGCCCACGTGGGGCCGGATAGCGCCGATGGCGGCCAGTAAGAAAAGGAAGGCGGTGGCGCGGATGAGACCGTGCCGGCTCCGTTGAGTCATGATACCTCCGGTGCTGGGGACTTCAGAATGACTTTTGGGGATGATTGAGAAATAGTTTCGACAAGAACCGATCGTAGGTAAAGGGGGGTACCTGGCACCGGAGGCGCGAACGCTCCGCTTTCCCGTTAGTTTTTTGAGGGAATTCCGGCGGGACTTTCGGGAACCCCAACGCACGCCAGCATCAGGAACTCGAACGAATGAACCGACAACTCTCAGCCATCATGTTCGCCGATCTGGTGGGATACACGGCGGTGATGCAAGAGGACGAAGACCAGGCCAGGGCCAATCGGAATCGGAACCGACAGGCATTGGTCACCAGGGTTGGTGAGCACAACGGGAACATCCTTCAGTTTTACGGGGACGGTGCCCTGAGCGTCTTCCAGAGCGCCATCCAGGGGGTGGAAGCCGCCATCGCCATCCAGAAGGATCTCCAAAGCCCACCCCCGGTGCCGGTGCGGATCGGCCTTCATTCCGGTGACATCATCTACGACGACGAAGGCGTTTTCGGGGATGGCGTGAACCTGGCCGCCAGGGTCCAGGCATTGGCGGAGCCGGGCGGAGTCCTCATCTCGGAAAAAGTATACGATGACGTGAAGAACCAGCGGGGAATCGACACCCGTTCCCTGGGGGCCTTTGCCCTGAAGAACGTGAAGCGGCCCATGGAGATCTGGGCCATCACCAACGAGGGCTTGGCGGTCCCGGATCCAAGGGATATGGGCTCCCGTCCCTCCCAGGCCGGCAACAGTGTGGCGGTTCTGCCCTTTCTGAACATGTCCTCAGACCCCGAAAACGAGTTCTTCAGCGACGGGATCACCGAAGAGCTCCTGAACGCCCTCACCCGGATCAACGGGTTACAGGTGACGGCTCGGACATCCTCCTTCGCCTTCAAAGGAAAGAACGAGGACGTAAGGACCATCGCTGAGGCTCTGGGAGTGGCGACGGTCCTGGAAGGGAGCGTCCGGCGGCAAGGGGATCGGGTGCGGATCACCGCCCAGCTCATCAACGCCAAGGACGGTTACCACCTTTTCTCGAAATCCTACGACCGTGAGCTCCTGAACATCTTCGAAACCCAGGACGAAATCGCGGAGACCATCGCAGGGGAACTGCAGGCTTGTTTCCAACCGGGAAAGGCAAAGCCGTCGGAGGAGCCCGCCGGGCCGGCATCCGACACCCACATTTCTGCTCCGGGTGAGGGTCCCTCAAAAGCGGTGGAACCGGTGGCTTTCCACCGACATTTTCACGACACCGAGGCGTATACCGAGTTTTTGAAGGGTATGCACGAGTTCCATCAATGGACGCCGGAAAACTCTCGGGCCGCCATCCGCCACTTCGAGGAGTCGATCCGGTTGGATCCCACATGCGCCCTTCCCTACTCCGGGAAGGCTACCGCCTACACCTTTCTGGCAGCCTTGGGGCAGATGCCCGGGACGGTTGCCTATCCCCGGGCCCGGGAAGCAGCCCTCAAAGCCATGGAGCTGGAAGAAGCCACCGGGGCCTCCCATGCGGCCATGGCAACGGTCCTCTTCTTCTATGACTGGGATTTCCAGGGAGCTTACAACCACTTCCAGAAGGCGCTGACGCTCACTCCCGGTGCTGCAGGTCTCCGAAAGCTCTACGCCCTGTACCTCATGGCTATCGGAGACCTGGACTCCGCGGAAGAGGAACTCCAGTGGGCCACCCAAATGGATCCTCTGTCCGGGGCAATCCGGACGACTCTGGGGGAGGTTCTCATCCACGGCGGTCGTTTCGAAGAGGCGGAGAGTGAACTCCGCCGGGTTTTGGAGTTGGATCCCGACTTTCGCTCCGCCCGGGAAGCCCTGGGATGGTCCTATGCCGCTCGGAGGATGTTCGAAGAGGCCCTGCAGGCTTTCGGAGAGATCAACCGGAGGACCTCCGATCCCTTCAAGGTGATCCCCCACCGAATGTGGGCCCTTGCCGGTCTGGGCCGGACCGAGGAAGCCCGCCAGCTCTTCCGTCTGTTGGAGGAACGCCGGGAACGAGAACCGGAGGTTTCCCTGGAGGTGGATTTCTCCTTGGCTCACCTGGCTCTTGGGGAGATTGAGACCTCGCTGGACTACCTGGAGGAGGCCGTCGAGCAACGCCTGGGCATGGTGGTGTTCCTGAACTCTTCCCTGGCGTGGAACGAAGTCCGATCGCACCCTCGTTTTCAGGCGTTGGTGAAAAAGGTGGGAATTCCTGCACCCACCGCGGATATTTCCTGAAGTCCCCGGCTTGTGGGCCGGTCGGGATCACGGCTACGATTCATGCTCCAACAGGTGGCATCTCTGAGAAGGAGGGTCGGACGTGGTTGACGAAACTCGACAGGGCGATCCCACTCCATCCGAAGAAGTCACCGCGGAGGAATTCGAAGCACTCTCGGACCCCGTGACACCCGAGGAGATGCACCAGCTCCACCTGGAACCCGGGGGGACCCCGCAGAAGTCCGAAACCGAGGTCGAAGCAGACCATCCGATTGAATCGGAAGACGCCCAGG
>JBDHGR010000029.1:0-16968 GCA_039589815.1 Gemmatimonadota bacterium
TTCCTCTACATCCCCCAGCAGATCCTCGGCCGGCCAGACCACGAGGGGGATCTTCTTCACCCAGTCTGGCCAACTGGGGATGTCCAGTCGAACTTTGGCTTCCCAGTGAATCTTGTTGGCGCCGCCTTTGAAGCTAGCCGGGGCCGCCTTCGGAACCCGAACGAATCCTTGAAACAACCTTACCTTTCCCCCCTCGAGGGTCCCTGCCCCAGCAAGTTGCGAGGTGCCCTCGAAGACCTTGTGGTGGTGGGTCCGGCGACTCGATCCCGACCCGGAAACGCAGACCTCCCTGGCCTGCAGTTCAAAAACCGCACGGTTCATACGAACCGGCTTCCGCGGGAAGACCTTGACCTCCACCTCCGCTTTACCGCCCGGATCTACGACGAGAGATGTGAGGTAGGCCGAGGCTTTCCCCAGCCTCTTCTCCGCAAGAGTCTTAAGCCAGGGGAGATAAAAGAAGCCCCCTCCAATCAGTATGAGGAGCCCCATGGTGTTGCCCGAGAACAGCATGATCAGGCCCACCACCATGGCGACTGAACCGATGGCGGCGGTACACCCGGGGACCAGGTCCTCGACCGGGTTTTCAGGAACGTCCAATAACGTTGGGGGGGGAGCCAGTGGTTTCCCAGGGACCAGCACGTACTCCTCAATTCGCTTTGGATCCCTGGCCCATGGCAGATCCACCTGAACTTCGACGTACTGATCCACGTTCAAATAACGGCCGTGGTAGGTGAACGGGCCGGGTGGAGCAGGAAACTCGAATTCAAACTCGTGAAGGTGCTCACCAGAAAGGGGCCCGGTGTGGAGGCGGGTGACCGTAGGCTCCCCTTTGTCCACATTCCCCTTTCCGTGGGTTCGCCAGAACCTTCTGAGGCGCACCGCCTTGCACTGGTCCCCCCGGGGAGCCCCGATGAGAACCTTGCCGGCTACGGTCTCGCCGAACCGATAGGTCCGATCGGCCCGATCGAACTCGATACGAAGGTACTCTTTCATTCCTCGTCCTCGAGTTGCTGGTACCAGTCATACAGCTCTGCCTGAATGGCCATGAGGTTGCGGCCATGGCGTCGGAGCAGCCCTTGGAGCGCCCCTTCCTCAACCTCGGGCAGAGGGCCAGGGCCTCGGCGGGCCCACTCCAACCGCCGCCCTACCATCTCCTGAAGGCAATGAAGGTTCACGCGGTCCGACACCGGCACCGTCTTTATGCAGAAGCCGGCCTCATGGAAGGATACTCCCAAATCCTTCTGGGTCGCCACGGCCACGACCGGAGACCGGAGCACTCTGGACAGGTGAGGCCCCGACATCATCTGGGCGTCGTCAACGAACAAGGGCCCTGTGCGGGAACCCTGGATGGCGGGGCACCCGTGCACCGGGCACCACGCCACCAGGGCGGATCCGGAGAAGCGCTCCCTCAGCGCAAGAAGTGTTGTCGTCTTCCCACACCCAGGCGGCCCTAAGAGCTGAAGGCACCTCGGGGAGTTCGCCCCCTCGCCCACGGTGTCGGCCCGAAGATATGAGGGCCAATCCTCAAGCCCTCCCACAAAGAGTGCCCCCAGGTCCTCCACCGACGGTTCGCCAAAGGGGTTCCGCCGGAGGTTGAGGCGCGCGAAGGGAAGGGAATCCATTCCTGAAGGTACTCGCCGGAAAGGGTGGGAACAGAGCACAAAAAAACCCGGCCTTTCAGCCGGGTTTCCTCATGGCCGCTGCTGGACTCGAACCAGCGACCCCATCGATGTGAGCGATGTGCTCTGCCAACTGAGCTAAGCGGCCCTCCAGTTTCTTCTCGGTAACCCTCCCGAGACGATTTGGCCAGACCTCCTGGCCCGGCCGAACAGTACCCCCAGGGGGAATCGAACCCCCGTCTCCTGGCTGAGAACCAGGTATCCTGGGCCACTAGACGATGGGGGCAACCTATCCAAACAGGTGCAACTCCAGGGCGGCCCTAAAAGTACCCAAAGGAAAAGTGGGCCTCAACCCCTCCAGGAGTACTTGCGCATGCCATTATCTTACTCTCCCCATGCCGCTCTCCGGGTGCGTGGTTTTGGAGCAAGGAAAACAATGACCGAGAAGCTGAATAAACAGTCAGTCCAGGGATGGCTGGAGAAACGCCCAGGATGGAAAGCCAAGAAGGATCGCCTGGTGAAGGAGTTCTCCTTCAAGTCTTTCCGCGACACGATCGTGTTCGTCAACCGCATCGCCAGCTTGGCCGATGAGACGAGCCATCGACCCGACATCGACATTCGAAACGACATGGTTCGGCTGAGCCTCACCACGCCTGATGTGGGCGGGATCACGCAGAAAGATCTGGATCTGGCTCAGCGTATCGACTTCGCGACTTCAGCCCGCTAGCCGGGTCAGCGCAGGCCAGCGTCTCCGTCCGCCTCCCCTCCGCTTAGCAGAAAGTCCCGAATCAACACATAGGTCTCCTCGTGGTCCAGGAGCCCCTGGTGGGTCGGGCAACAGACCACCCGGTCCTGGATCCCCAGTGGCGACGCCCCATACCCGGGGACCACCGTGAGGTCCAGAGGCGTGCGGATCGCCAAAGAGTTGACCCATCTCTGAGGCCATCCGCCCTGCTGGCGCTCCTTCAAGAAATCGCTCTCGGGAATCATCTCCGGCCCCCCCGCCCCCCAGGCCAAGTAAGCAGTGACCGTCCCCTGGAAAGGCGTAGCCAGAAAAACCGCGCGGTTGATGGGAAGGGAGATCCCTTTCTCCTGCAGGAGAACCCAAACGGCCAATCCCCCCATTGAGTGGGCCACGATGTCTAACTCCGAGGCCCCGGTTTCCCTCAGGACCCTCTCCATGGCCTGTTCCAACTCCCCTGCATGCTCCAGGCTGCTACCCACAGGATCTTCGAACTCCATGGGGAATACGTCCGCCTCATGCCATCCATCACGTTCCAGCCGTTCCTTCAAGGCAATCAGGTCCATGGACCGCCCTAACCACCCCGGAACAAGAAGAACGGGCCGATGTTCCGTCGGCGCCTCCTCCTCCGAAGCCGTGGGGGTCTCCTGGGAGAACCCGACAATACTCCCAACCAGGAGCCATGCCAGGATCCATGATGCTGTCCTCAACGGCTTTGCCTCCAAAGTCCTCTCCGGTATCTTTTTCCATCGGCTGGCTCCGGTGACGGGTGCCGGCCTCTCTTCTCATTCATTCGGAGCCGTTCGGGATGTCGAAAGACATTGGAAAGGGTCGTTGGGCCCTGATCCTTGGTGCGTCCAGTGGTTTTGGTGAAGCATGTGCCCGGGCATTGGCGGGAGTCGGGTATAACATCTTCGGCGTTCACCTGGATCGTCGTGCCGGCCTGGAACATGTGAAGCTCCTCAAGTCTGAGTTGGAAACCACTGGCCAGAGGGCACACTTCTTCAACATTAATGCAGCCGACCCTGAGAAGATGGAAGACGTCCTGGAGGAAATGAAGGGTCTTCTGGGAAATGGAGAGGACATTGGCGTACTCATGCACTCCCTGGCGTTCGGAACCCTTCGTCCGTATGTGGGGGAAGGATCCGTTTCCGCAAGCCAGATGGACATGACGCTCCGGGTGATGGCCCACTCCCTGGTGGATTGGACCCAGGCCACCATCCGGAGGGGGATGCTTGGGAAGGGAGGAAGGGTCTTCGCAATGACCTCGTCGGGTTCCAACCGGATCATACCCAGTTACGGCCCTGTATCCGCCGCCAAATCGGCCCTGGAGTCCCACTGCCGCCAACTCGCCTACGAACTCGCCCCCCTTGGGGTCACCGTCAATGCTCTCCGGGGTGGAGTCACCGACACGCCGGCTCTGCGGAAGATCCCTGGCAACGACCTCCTCATCGACGGCGCCACCGCAAGAAACCCGTCGGGCCGACTGACCACTCCCGAGGACGTGGCCGACGCAGTCGTCTCCCTCTGTTCGCCCAGGGCGGGCTGGATTACAGGGAACGTCATCAATGTAGATGGGGGAGAAGAAATCGTAGGGTAGTAGATCTACTCCGCAATGGCCGCACGAATCACCTTTCCCAGATGGGGCACCACCCACTCCAGTTGGTCATGGGTGATGACCAGGGGCGGTGAGAGCTCCAGCACATGGCCTTGGGGGCCAGCCGGCAGAACCAGGATTCCTTCCTGAAGAGCGAGAGTCGCCGCCCTCACCGCGGCCTTTCTCAGCGGCATCTGTGTGTCGGGCTCCCTTAGATCCACCCCCACAAAAAGACCTCTACCCCTCACCTCCTTTACTTCCGGGATCCCAACCAGTGACTTCCGAAGGAGCTCAAGAAGTTTATCCCCCATGACCCTGGATCGGGCCACCAGATCCCCCTCTGTCAACTCCTTCAGGAAGGCCGATCCCGCAGCACAAGCCAGGGGGTTACCCAAGAAGGTGCTCGTGTGGATGGCCTCACCCCTGGTCGGCGGCCAGGCGTTCATGATTCTGGCTGGCCCAACACATGCACTCAGGGGAAGGCCGCCCCCCAGACCTTTCCCGAGGCAGAGGAGGTCCGGAACGACACCCTCGTGAAGAAAGGCGAAGAGAGCCCCGGTCCTGCCCAAACCGGTGAAGATCTCGTCGAAGATCAAAAGAGCCTTGGCGTTCCAGGTCAAATCGGCCAGGGCCTCCAGATATCCTGGTGGTGGGATTCGGACGCCAGCCCTGCCCTGGATGGGTTCGATGATGACCGCCCCTACCTCATCCCCTCCGTCGCCTTCCCGAAGGAGCCAACGGACCTTGTCCAGACTCTTCCGGACCTCCCGACCTCCATCACCTGAATCCGGAAAAGGCGCGAAACGCACTCCCTCGTAGAGGCGTGAGAGGAATGGCCCTCGGAAATCCTCCCGGTGGGTGGCGGCCAGGGACCCGAGGGTCAGGCCATGGTAGGCGCCCTCGAAAGCTAAAATCCCGGGCCTCCCTGTTACCAACAACGCCGTCTTCAGGGCGGCTTCGACCGATTCCGAACCGGAGGATCCAAGAATCGCACGAGAGTCCGGCCAGGGGCCCAGGGCGGCGAGAGCCTCCAGAAACTCCACCTTACCTACCGGGGGGTGTACGTCACCCATCCCATGAATCAGGCGCCCTGCCTGGCTCCGGATTCCATCTACCACGCCACCAGGGGTGTGCCCAGCGGCCGAAACCCCGAAGGCCCCGGTCATATCGAGATAGACGTTCCCGTCGACGTCCCGGACGTTGGCGCCCTCGGCTTCCTCCCAAAAAACCGGGAATTCAGGGGTGAGGTGGGTGATGTTTCGAGATTCGACCCGGGCGAGGCGCTTGGCCAGTTCCAGGGAACGAGGACCTGGTGGTGGAGTGAGGATCTTTGGAGGGAGGCCTCCGAGCTCTTCGGACAACGTCTCTACTGGCTCCCTTCGGCACCAAGCTGCTGGGGGACTAATCCGGGGACGGCATCCTCACCCGATCCCTCGCCAAAAGTCCGACCCGAAGGGCTCCAATGCAAGAATCGTGTTGGCTTTCGTCCTACCCGGCCAATGGGCAGGACGGCGCCTGGCCCCCCCCTCTCCAAGTCCCTAGGTTGGCAGTGCCGTTCTGCCAGAACCAACCGTTTTCCCAACAAGGACAGGGCCATGTGGGACAAGAAGGGAAAGAAGAAGATCGGCGACAGGGAGTTGATGCCCGAGAGCCTGATGATGAGCTACGGCTATCGGCCAGACTGGTCTGAAGGAGCCGTAAAAGCCCCGATCTTTGCCACTTCCACGTTCGTATTCGAGACTGCCGAGGAGGGAAAGGCCTTCTTTGCGCGAGCCTACGGCCTGGTCGAAGCAGACCCCGACGAGAAAACCGGCCTGATCTACTCCCGGCTCAATAACCCGAGCCTGGAAATCCTGGAAGACCGCCTCACCCTCTGGGACGGAGCTGAGTCGGCAGCAGTTTTTTCCAGCGGGATGGCGGCCATCTCCACCGCGGCCCTGACGTTCCTCCGTCCGGGGGACCTGGTGGTGTTCAGCGAGCCCTCCTACGGCGGAACGGAGTACCTGTTCCACGAGGTCCTGCCACAGCTGGACATAGGGGTGGCATGTTTCCGTTCCTCCGAAGGGGAAGTCGGCCTCAGGCGGGTCCTGGAAGAAGGAGACAATCGGGACCGGTTGCGCATGATCTGTGTGGAAACACCGTCCAACCCCACCAACGATCTCGTGGACATCGAGGCTTGTGCTCGGGTAGCCCGGGATTTCAGTACGGAGGAGCGAAAGGTTCTCCTGGCCGTGGACAACACCTTCCTTGGACCCGTCTTCCAGCAACCCCTCAAACATGGAGCCGACCTGGTCATCTACTCCCTCACCAAGTACGTGGGCGGCCATTCCGACCTCATCGCTGGAGCCGTGCTGGGCACCAAAGAAGACGTAGACCTGGTGAAGGGCACGAGGACCTTTTTCGGAAACATCGCCGGCCCCTTTACGGGCTTCCTCCTCATGCGGAGCCTTGAGACGTTGAAGGTCCGCATGGTTCAGGAGACGGAAAACGCCAAGAAGATGGCGGATTTTCTCGTCGGCCATCCCAAGGTAGCGAGCGTCAGTTACCTGGGCCTCCTCAACGAGGGGGAAGAAGGTTTCGACGTGTACCGGAGACACTGTACCGGCCCAGGGTCCATGATCGCTTTTGAAGTCTTTGGCGGTGAAGCAGAGGCCTTTCGGTTCCTGAACGCTCTGAAGCTCATTAAGCTGGCGGTGAGCCTCGGGGGCACAGAGTCTCTGGCAGAGCACCCAGGAGCCATGACCCACTCCGACATTCCGCTGGAAGATCAGGGGAAGATCGGGATCACGCCGGCCATGGTACGAATCTCAGTGGGCCTGGAGGACCCCGACGACCTCATCGCTGACGTGGCCCAGGCTTTGGAGAAAGTCTAGGAGAGGGGCCGGCTGACCGGGTAGAACCCTAAGGGCCACGACCTCCTAGGATCCAGGAGCCCAACCAAAGGTAGGTGCCCAGGAGGAGGGCTCCTTCCCAACGGCGAATGCGGAATTCTCCCCTTGTCATGGGGAAGAGGCACACCAGGAGAACCAGGAAAGACAGCACCACCACCGCAGGAAGCTCCACCCAAAGAACACCCGGATCCACAGCGATGGGCTTGATGATACCCGTCACGCCCAACACGGCAAGGATATTGAAGATGTTCGAGCCGATGACGTTCCCAACGGCTATGTCGGTCTGCTTCCTTGCGGCAGCCATAATGGAAGTCGCCAGCTCTGGAAGGGACGTGCCGATGGCCACCACGGTGAGCCCCATGCCCAGCTCGCTGATGCCCAGATCCCGAGAGAGGTAGATCGCTGACTCCACGATGGCCCTTCCCCCCATCAGGAGCCCCACGGTTCCGGCGATCAGGAGACCGAGATCGAGGAGGACCTTGGTACTCTTACGCGTCGTCCCCTCCTCCGCCAGCAGCGAATAGCCGGAGATGAGGGGTGCTGGTGCTTTCCTCCCGCGGTAAAAAACGTAGGTCAGATATGTTGCCAGGAGGAAAACGAGAACGGATCCGTCCATGCGTCCGATCTGGTGGTCCATCACGAGGGGGAAGAGTAGGAGTGTGAGGAGAATCATGATGGGGATCTCCCTCCGGACAACACGGTCGGCCACCAGGAGCGGCCCAACCAAGGCCGTCGCTCCCAGGATCAATCCGATGTTGGCCAGATTCGAACCCAACACGTTCCCCACGGCGATGTCGGCGTTCCCCCGAAGAGTGGCCAGAATCGCCACGATCAACTCCGGGGCCGACGTCCCGAGAGACACCACCGTGAGCCCGATGACGATGGGGCTCAACCCCAGGCTCCCCTGTAACCTCGCTGCACCACGGACCATCCAGTCCGCACCGAAATAGAGGGCTGCGAACCCAACCAGAAGGAGGAGGATCATCAAAGGCACGGGGGCCTCCTCATGCGGGCCGCTTTCGTCCGGCCCAAACCTGTAGATCCTCCAAAGACATCGCGTTCAACACATCTCCTGCTTCGAGCCAACCTCTGCACGCCTGGTCCACTCCATAGCGCATCAAATCCAGGTCCTGGATGGAGTGGGCGTCGGTGTTGACAGCAACCTTCACTCCGAGTTCCTTCGCCCTCCTCAGGTGCCGGTCGTGAAGGTCCAACCTGGAGGGGTGAGCATTCAACTCTACCGCCACATCAAGGGAAGTGGCCGCCTGGAGAACAGCTTCCACATCCAGTGCAAAGGGTTCCCTGCGGTTCAGGATCCGGCCGGTTGGATGAGCCAGAATATCGACTAGGGGGTGCTCCAGGGCCCGGATAACCCGGTCGGTCATCTCCACCAGGGGCATGTTCATGAAGGAATGGACCGAGACCAATACGAGATCCAACCCGGCCAACACGTCGTCGGGCATATCAAGCGACCCGTCTTTCAGGATGTCGACCTCAAGGCTCCGGAATAGGTGGATCCCATCTACAGATTGTCGCGCCTCCTCCACCGCCTCCCATTGTTCCCGGACCTGGTGGGGTTTCAGCCCACCGGCTACGGTCACGGCCTGGCTATGGTCGGTCATGGACAGGTAGTGATAACCTCGGCTCCGGCAGGCCTCTGCCATCTCCCTAACGGTGTTTCCACCGTCACTCCAGGTGCTGTGCATCTGGAGGTCACCACGGATGTCCTTCAGGGAAAGGGCATCCGGAAGCGCATCCGCTCCGGCCGCCTCCACCTCCCCACGGTTTTCCCTGAGGAGAGGGGAAATCCAAGGAAGGCCAACTGCCCGGAAAACCTCTGCCTCGTCCTCTCCTCCCAGCCTCACGTCTCCAGGGGACCCCGACCCCTCTCCCTCCAGGGCCTCCTTCTCTCCCTCCAAAAAAACTCCGTATTCGTTGATTTTCAGGCCCTTCTTCACCGCCAGGGTCCGAATGGCGACATTGTGTTCCTTCGAACCCGAAAAATAGTGGAGGGCGGCACCATAAGACTCACGGGGAACGATCCGAAGGTCGACAGGCAAGCCCGAGCGCAGCAGGATTCGGCCTCTGGTCTCACCGGCGGCTTCGACCCTCACGGCCCCGGGGAAAGACTGGAATCTCGCCATCACGTCTTCCCTGCCCTCTCCGCAAAGGGCGAGCAGGTCGATGTCCCCTACCGTCTCCTGCCTACGCCGATAGCTCCCCGCCGCCTCGACCAGCTCCACGCTCTGCATCTCCTCCAGGTACCGGATAACGGGTGGGATCAAGACATCCGCATCCGAGAGTAGGAAGCGGCCCTGGCGTTTCCTGAAATCCTGGATTGACCGGCCGATCTTCTCGGCGCTCTTCGTTCCGAAGCCCGACAGCCCAGCGATCCTGTCCTCTGCCAGGGCCTCTTCAAGAACGTCCACACCAGTGATGCCCAATTCCTCCCAGAGTCTTTTCGCTTTTTTCGGGCCGACCCCATCCAGACGAATCAGGTCAGTCAGGGTACGGGGCACTTCCTCACCCAGAGTCTCCAGGGCGCTGAGCTCCCCCCACTCCACCAGCTCCCGGATGTGGCTGGCCATCTCCTTTCCGATGCCAGGGAGCTCGGTCAGGTCTTCATCCGCCTCCACCATGGTGGCCAGCGGACGGGTGAGATCATTGATGGTACGAACGGCGTTTCGGTAGGCTCGAATGCGAAAAGGGTTGGATCCTTTGATTTCCAGGAGATCTCCGAATTCTCTCAAAACGGCGGCGACCTCCAGATTCTCCACGATCAGCCCTCGTCCCCTTCCCCACCCTCGGATTCATCCCGGGTATCGGCCAGGAGGCTCAGGAACCCCTCCTCCGTCAGAATCTCCACTCCCAGTTCCTGGGCCCGTGTCAGCTTGGATCCGGCGTTCTCCCCAGCCACCACATAGTCCGTCCCGGAACTGACCGAAGAAACTACCCGACCCCCAGCCGCTTCTACCAACTTCTTGGCCTCCGGACGACTCATCCCGTCCATTCCACCGGTGAAGACGAACTTCTTCCCCGCCAGAGACTCTCCCCTACCACCTGAGGGAGAGGGGGAGAGAAGCACCAGACCCTTCCCCAGCACCTCGTCGATGGCTCGGGCGTTCTTCTGCTCGTGGAGGAACCCGTAGATGACTTCCGACATCTTGGGCCCGATTCCCTCCACGGCTTCCAGCTGTTCCCGATCCGCACTGCGGACACGCTCCAATTCCCCGAAATGCACTGCCAGGTCCCGGGCGACCGCTTCACCGACTTCGGGAATCCCCAATCCGTATAGGAACCTTCGGAGTTCCACTCTTTTTCGACCCTCGATGGCCTCCACCAGGTTCCGTGCAGATTTTTCGGCGAATCCGGGTAGGTCCATCAGGGCGTCGGCCCCGAGGTCGAAAAGGTCTGCCAGCTCTTTCACCAACCCCCTCTCGACGAAGAGCGCAGCCGTCTCCTCCCCCAGACCCTCGATATCCAAAGCGCCCCTGGATCCGAAATGCATGATCCGGCCTTTTAGTTGGGCCGGACATCCGAACTGGTTGGGACACACGGTGAAGGGACCTCGTTCCACCAAAATGGTCCCGCAGGCCGGACAATCCGGTGGCATCTGAAAGGCGGCATTTCTTGGCTTGCCTGGCTCCACAACCCTTCCCAGCACCTGTGGGATCACGTCTCCGGCCCTTTGGACCCGGACCAGGTCCCCTTCCCGGACGTCCTTCCGCTCCACCTCTTCCCGATTGTGCAGCGAAGCCCGGGAAACCGTTACCCCCCCCACCTCTACTGGAAGCAGAAGAGCTACAGGAGTCACCACCCCAGTCCGCCCCACGGACACTGCAACCCGCTTTACGCGCGTCACCTCTTTCCGGGGCTCGAACTTGTAGGCGAGGGCCCACCGGGGGTGGCGGGAAGTGGTTCCCATGGTAGTCCGGGAAGCCAGGTCGTTGAGCTTGATGACGATCCCGTCGATCTCGTAATCCAGCTCATCCCGAGTGGAGAAGTACGACTGATGGTAATCGAGAATCCCATCAACGTCGTCCAAAAGCTCCACTCGTTCCGGAACCTTCAGGCCCCAATCCTTCAGGGCTTCCACCGCCTCCAGATCCTCCTGAAACTCCACCCCGGTTACGGAAAGGATGTCGAAAGCCAGAAGGTCCAGAGGCCTCTGGGCGGTGATGCGGGGGTCCAGCTGTCTCAGGGCGCCGGCGGAGGCGTTCCGGGGGTTGGCGAAGGGATCGGAGCCCTCCTCCACCAGCTTCTCGTTGAGGTTCCTGAAAGCCGAGAGGTACATGAGGACTTCGCCCCGAATCGCCAGAAAGGGCGGGGCTGGACGGATCTCGTCCCGAAGGCGAAGGGGAACCGAGTGGATGGTTCTCACGTTCTCCGTAACTCCCTCCCCCTCCTGGCCATTCCCCCGAGTGACTGCTCGGATCAGAACGCCTTCTTCGTAGACCAATTCCACGGAGGCCCCGTCCAGCTTGGGCTCTACCAGATACTGGACGGGCTCCCCTACGGCTTTTCGGACCCGCTCATCGAACCGGACCAGGTCCTGTTCTTCCTTCGTAGAGTCCAGGGAGAGCATGGGGGCTGTGTGGGGAACGGTAGGGAGATCTTGCCTGGGCTCTGCCCCGACTCGTCGGGTGGGCGAGTCGGGCCCCACCAGCTCGGGGAACACTTCTTCCAACGCCACCAGGCGGTGGAAGAGAATGTCGTACTCGCCATCCGAGATCTCGGGCCGGGCCTCCACATAGTAGAGATAGTTGTGCCGTTGGATCACTCGCCGGAGAGCCCCTGCCTGGACTTCCGCTTCGGCCCGACTCATGGCCTGGGGTGAGGTTTCGAGGTCCAGTTCGTCCTGGGCCAACGCCGTCTCCTGGTTGCCTCGGGTTTATCAGACCAAACATTAAAGGGTAACGTCGTCGAAAGATCTTCGGGAGTGTTAAGGAAGACCTCCACACTCCGATCCCCGCTAACCATTTGAAGAGACCCCCCTCCTCCCGGTAGATTGCCTCCGAATCGAGCCTCAGCTTCCGGAGAAGCCATGACCAAGCACACCGTTTTTTCCGCCCTGGCCCTCGTCCTCGTCCTGGGATTCGTCTCGGCCCTCCAAGGCCAGATGCAGCCCACCACCCGCCGGGGTGCCGACGAAGGGGCGGGCCCCTTCGACCGCCTCATCATCCGCGGAGCCATGATGATCGACGGAACAGGAGCCCCGCCTCGTGGCCCCGTTGATATCGTGGTGGAAGGCGATCGCATCGCTTCCATTCGTTCAGTGGGTTTTCCCGGTGTGCCCATCTCCGACCGGGGCCGACCGCAAGGCGCGACCTATGAAGTGGACGCCGAAGGCATGTACGTCCTTCCTGGTTTCGTCGACATGCATGTCCACACCGGAGGCGTGCCAAAGGCTCCCCAGGCGGAATACATCTACAAACTCTGGCTGGCCCACGGAGTGACTACGGTTCGGGGTGTCCCCTTCGGAGGATTCGAATGGTCCCTCCAGGAGAAAGCCCTTTCCAAACGAAACGAGATCGTGGCTCCCAGGATGTTCTCCACCCACCGGCCAGGAACAGGCTGGGACCAGGGACCGGTTGACGATGCCGAATCGGCAAGGGCCTGGGTTCGATGGCTTGCCGGCGTGGAAGTGGATGGCGTAAAAGTGGACGGAATCAAGTTGGGGGCCTATGACCCGGAGGTCATGGAGGCCTTGATCTCCGAGTCGAAGAACCACGGGTTGGCCACCGTGGCCCACCTGGACCAGATGGGGGTCGTAAGGATGACCGCCCTTGATGCAGCCCGCCTAGGCATGAACATGATGACCCATTACTACGGGCTCATGGAGTCCATGCTCACGGACTACAGCATCCAGAATTGGCCCGTCAACTACAACTACAACAATGAGCAACATCGCTTTGGAAACGTCGCCCACCTCTGGTACCAGTCGGCTGAGCCCGGGAGCGACCAGTGGAACTCCCTCATCGACGAGTTCCTGGAGTTGGACTTCGGCCTCGATCCCACCATGACCATCTACGAAGCCAGCCGCGATCTGAAGCGGGCCATGACCGCCGAGTGGCACGATGAGTACACACTTCCTTCACTTTGGGACTACTACACCCCCAGCCGGAGGGCTCACGGTTCCTATTGGTTCTACTGGACCAGCGAGGACGAGTACCACTGGAAGAAGTTCTACCAGAAGTGGATGCATTTTCTGAACGACTATAAAAACGCCGGTGGACGTGTGACGGTGGGAACCGACTCAGGATTCATCTACAGCACCTTCGGGTTCGAGTACATTCGAGAGTTGGAGCTTCTTCGGGAGGCCGGTTTCAGCCCTACGGAGATCTTCCGATCAGCCACCATGTACGGTGCAGAAGAGCTCTTCGAGCCCAAGGGTGAGCCCATCGACTTCGGCATCATTCGGCCCGGACTCAAGGCCGACCTGGTTGTGGTCGCTGAGAATCCTCTGGCAAACCTGAAGGTGCTCTACGGGACTGGCGCAGTCCGCCTCAATGACGAGACGGGAGTGGTCGGCCGGACCGAAGGCATCAGGTACACCATCAAGGACGGGATCGTGTACGACGCGGAGCAGCTCAGGGCAGACGTCCGGCGTATGGTCCGTGAGGAGAAGATGACCGGAGGCTTTTGAAGGAAGGCAGAAACCAGGATCCTTGAGTTTTTGGTGTCGCGATGAAGAGTTTTCAGCGGCGCGGCGTACTCCTACTGACAAGTCAGGACTGGAGCCGATTTGGGACCGGAGGTAGAGCGAGAGCTCATTCGCAAGTGCAAGGCCGGCGATTCCCGGTTTTATGAGCCACTGGTGAGGGCTTACGAACAGCCCGGCCTGCGGTTGGCCCTTGGCATGTTGGGGAACCTGGAGGACGCCAAGGATGCCGTCCAGAATGCGTTCATCAAGACCTTCGAGGCGCTGGGGCGGTTCGACTTGCGACGGCCATTCGGCCCTTGGTTTTTTCAGATTCTCCGGAACCAATGTCGGGACCAGCTTCGGAGTAGAAAGGCACGTTTTCGATTGGAAGCTTTGGACGAACGCTTGGAGCTACGACCGGCCGACCCTGAGACCGGGCCCCTACGTTTGCGGGAACGGGCCCAGGCCCGGGAGATCATCTGGGAAGCGCTGGAAAAGATTGGGGATGAGCACAGGGAGATTCTTGTCCTCAAAGAACTCCAGGGTTTCCGATACGGAGAGATCGCCGCGATCCTCGAGATACCAGAGGGGACTGTGGCAAGCCGCCTATACCACGCCAGGCGGGCGTTGAAGGAGGCCCTGGAGGACATCGGGGCTGCTTACCCGTGAGGATAGAATCGTGTTGGACCGGGTGACTCACGAGGAACTCATGCGCTACCTCGATGGGGAGGTGGGGCAGGAGGAACGGAACCGGATCGAAGGAGCGGTGGAAGCCTCCACCGAGCTCCGTCGAGAACTAGCGGTGTATCGAGCCATGAAAGACGACCTCCAGAGCTTGAAGCTGAACGATGGCGGCCAGAACGGCAGTGTCTGGAATGCCGTCAACCGACACCTTGCCCGGCCCTTCGGATGGGTTCTGCTCATTGTGGGAACCCTGGTCTGGGCCGCGTACGGCGTGTATCTCTACGTCACATCCGAGACCTTCCTCTGGCAGAAACTTGCCACGGGTGGAATCGGGATCGGGATTCTTGTCCTGCTGGCCAGCGTAATCTGGGAACGTTACCGCGTCTGGCTCACAGACCCCTACAGGGACATCCAGAGATGATCGTCGTCACAACACACGACCTGCCAGGGTATCAGGTGGCCCAGGTCCACGGGCTGGTGCGTGGGAATACCATCCGGGCCCGCCACCTGGGGAAAGACATCACCGCAGTCCTGAGGAACGTGGCCGGGGGAGAGATCACGGAATACACGAAGATGTTGGCCGAAGCCAGGGAGCAGGCCATCGATCGGATGCTGGAGGAAGCAGAATCTCTGGGGGCCAACGCCGTTCTGGGTGTCCGGTTTCAAACCTCCATGGTTCAGTCCGGTGCTGCCGAGATGCTCTGCTACGGAACAGCCGTCACCGTGGATCCTGCATAGAACCAAACCCGATCAAGGAAGAGCCAGCCCCCCGTTCGGGGATTCCATTTGGACCACATCCTACTTCTTCCGTCCGACCAAAGGGCTGCAGCCTTGTTGGTCGATGCTCTCGATCCACCCCACCGAATTGGCTGGGCGAGGGATTTTGCGGATCTGGAGACCCTCCTCCAGGCAGCCAAGCCTCAGGCCTGCGTCCTGGACGTCTTCCACCCTCCCCCTCCTATCCCGCTCAGCAGGTTAGGCCGCCTCCGTCGTCGACATCCCACCGTGGCCCTGGTCATCGCTTCAGATTTCAGCGGGCGGGAGATGGACCTCTATCACCTGGGCCGATTGAGCGTGGATGGCGTGATTCGGATGGAAGACCGACCCTCTGGAAGAGACATCCTCACCGTCGTCGACCGAGCTATCGCCGCGTCCCTGGCCACCCGGGTGGTCGAGGGCAGCGGCGATGAACTCCCCTTTTTTGCCAGGGAGGCTATTCGGTGGGCCATTGAGCGAGCGGAATCCAGACCCCAGGTTTCCGAGCTGGCCGCCGCGCTGGCCATGAGCCCGGGTGCGTTCACCCGGGGAATGAAGGCCGCGAGTCTGGGTTCGGCTCGAAGTCTCCTCCTCTGGGGCCGTTTGATTCGAGCCAGCCATTTGCTGGAACGGTCGTCAGAAACGGTGGAGAGCGTCGCTTTCAGGTTGGGCTACTCCTCCGGCGGCGCACTGGGAAAAGCCCTGAAACGCCATGTGGGATCCAGCCCCACTGAGTTGCTACAACGGGGCGGAGTGGAATGGACCCTGGCCATATTCCGGAAAAACGGCCTCCGCTCGATCGGGCGAGACAAGAAACGAAAGGCCAATCGAGGGAGTTGACCGTGGACAGACCTCAGAGCTCGGGAGCGGCCCCGACTGCGAAGCCCAAGCCCTACCTTCTGGCCGTCTTCGGGTTCGTGGTCCTTTCCGCAGGCTGCGCAGCGTTCCCCAGCGGCGGAGAACGGCTTCTTCGGGAGGAGATCGATGAGATCCTCGCCACGCCTCCCCTGGACCAGGTGAACTGGGGCATACGCATCGTGGATCCGGGTCGAGGCCAGATCCTCTACAGCCGGAACGCCCACCGGAAGTTCGTGCCCGCCTCCAACATGAAGATCCTATCCACGGCAACTGCGCTATCTCTGCTGGGCCCGGACTATCGGTACCAAACCGATCTTTTAGGTCTAGGGTCCACGGAAGAGGGGGGAACAGTCCTCAATGGCGACCTCCTCCTTCGGGCGGTTGGGGACCCGACCCTCTCCGAGCGATTCTATCCTTCGGCTGAAGCACCGTTGGACTCCCTGGCAGACGGTCTGAGGGAGGCCGGGATTCGGACCGTCACCGGGGCTCTTGTCGTGGATGTCAGCGCGTGGGATTCCACCACCGTCCCGGGTAGTTGGATGGTTCAGAACCTCTCCGGAACCTCAGGTGCCACGGGGGGCGCTTTCTCAATTGCAGAAGGGGTGCTTTCCGTGGAAGTCACAGCTGGCGCCGAGGTGGGCTCCCCGGCTCGAGCCCGGTGGTGGCCATTCCTCGGTGGGGAATCCATCGCCGTGGGCTTCGCCACCGCCCCGGCGGGCAGCACCCCCCGGAGGCGGAGCGTCGGATACCTCCCGGAGTCGAGACGCCTCAAAATCCAGGGGCATATCGCGGCAGGAGAAACGGACACGATCCGAATCGCTCAGCGGGACCCGGTCCGTCTTGCCTCTGCAGCTCTTCTGAACGCCCTGGACCGAAGGGGCATCCAGGTTCTGGGCGGCTTGAGGATCGCCTGGAACAAAGGGGAGCCGGTGGGTTCCGGGAACTGTATCACTGGTTCGGTTTCCGCCTCGGATCCGGACGGTTGCCCGGAAGCGGCACTTCTCACGAGCATCACTTCCCCACCCATGGCCGACATCGTGAAGTCCATTCTGGAGCCGAGCCAGAATTGGATGACCGAACAGCTTGTGAAAACCCTGGGGGCCGAACGGGGGGAGGAAGGGAGCTGGAGGGAGGGTTTCCAGGCGGAACGGGAGTTCCTCAGCGAGGAGATGGGTGTG
>JBDHGR010000030.1:0-16304 GCA_039589815.1 Gemmatimonadota bacterium
CACCCGTTTCGTGCACCAGTACACGCCGGTCGACTCGGTCCGGGCCTGGGGTGGGACGGTGGTGAACATCCACCATGCGAACGAGATCAATCCTTACATCAATTACCCTTTCTTCAACCTGGAACAGCAGGGAGCCTACATCGACGAGGCTCATGAGAAGGGCATCAAGGTCAAGCTCTACAACACCATTCGAGAGTTGACCTACAAGGCCCACGAGCTCTTCGCCATGCGAAGCCTGGGGGATGAGATTTTGAACGACGGAGAGGGTGGCGGACATTCGTGGATGCAGGAGCACCTGCAGGGCGACTATCACTCGGCATGGCACGCCGCGCGGACGGATGACGCGGCCATGCTGAACAAGGGCACTTCCCGCTGGACCAACTACTACATCGAAGGGATCAACTGGTTGGCGGAGAACCAGCAGATCGACGGGTTATATCTCGACGACATCGCCTTCAGTAGAGAGACCGTGAAGCGCCTCGTGACAGTCCTGGCTCAGAACCGGCCGGAGGTCGTCATCGATCTCCACTCTGCGAGCCAGTTCAACGTCCGTGACGGGTTCACCAACAGTGCCATGCTTTACATGGAACACTTCCCCTTCATCTCCCGGCTTTGGTTCGGAGAGTACTTCGAGTACGACCTGCCCGAAGATTATTGGATGACGGAAGTGTCCGGGCTCCCCTTCGGCCTTATGGGGGAGATGCTACAGGACGGTGGCCACCCGTACCGGGGATTGTTGTATGGGATGACCGGGCGGAAATACGGTGGCAACGACCCCAGGCCCGTGTGGGCCATGATGAACGATTTCGGCATCGACGAGAGCCGGATGCTCGGCTACTGGTTGGAGGGGACCCCCGTCACCACCAATCACCCAAGGGTGATCGCAACGACCTACGATAGACCCGAAGCGGTCCTCATCGTGCTGGCGTCTTGGTCGGACGAGGATGAGGTGGTGGCCCTGTCGGTGAATTGGGACTCGTTGGGAGTCGGATCTGGGTTAACCGCCCCCGACTCGGCAGGCCTGGAAAGCGGCGAAGTCCGATCCCAGGTCCCTTCAGGAACTGGCGTCCGGGCCTATGCCCCTGATGTGGAAGGGATCCAGACAGCCGCGGAAATTGATCTCTCGGCCGTGCCGGTGCCTGCGGGCCAGGGGCTCTTCGTGGTAGTGCAGAGGTTGCCGAACCAACCATAGGAGCGCCCCGGGAAAGGCTCTATCCTGGTCACGCGACTTCGGGCATCGAGGGTCCGTCAATGGACTCCTCGTCGCACCAGCGCGTCTAGAGAAGATCCCTATCCTGACGTCGGACGCAGAATGCGCCCGTTATGAGGTCGCGATGATCGCCGCCGCCTAGGCCGTCGACTCCCTGCCGGACCCCGCAAGCACCAGCCCAATCACGCCACCCCCCAGGCCGCTCCAGACGGCGCTGATGAACGGATCGGTGAGAACGATGGTAATGTCGAACAGATTCGACATGGAGAACTGGGTCAGACCAACTGAGAAGGACATGAGGAAGCCCATTACTGCTCCTATCATCACGCCCTTTCCAAAGCCGGACACCCCGGCCCATTTTCCCATGACCACCGTGAGCAGGATCGCCCAGATAATCTGGCCCAGAGCAAGATGGACCATGTCCACCGGCTCTTTGGTAACTCCCGTGGCGGACCCCACGTGGGCTTCGTAAAAGCCTGCGAAAACCAGACCCCAAAGAAGAAAACCGGCCACGAAGAGGGTCACTCCTCCGGCAAGAGATGCGGCCCAGAAACGTCCCTGAGTCATTCGGATACCTCCGGTAAAGGGGGCTCAGACTTGTTGTTGCTGTCGTGGAGACTGGGGGTGCTGCCGGTCCACTGCCGGCGGCGGTAAGGGAGAAGATGCGGGTAACTTCATGAGCAAAGCAAGGAAGAAGGAACCACAGGTTTGATAGAGTCAGCGCCAGGGGGCCAGCCTCACCGGCCTCTCTCCCCTCGTGCAGAACAAGACCTCGCCCTATAGCTTTCCACGATCATCGCTTTCCCATCCAACGAAGAGTGGTCCCCATGCTCAAGTGTATTCCCCACCGCATCTCAGTTAGCGTCATAGGGCCGGTTCTTCGCACCGCCCTGGTATCCACCATCGCCGTCGCCGCCCTGATGCCCCCTCCCCTCTCGGCCCAGGAGGTTTCGGCCGGGCCCAACCCGATGGTGGGCCAACAGGCGGCGGCCCCAGTGACTCTGGATCCAGCCCTTCTCGAAGGATACCGCTGGCGGAACATCGGCCCCGACCGGGGAGGTCGTTCCATCGCTGTGAGCGGCGTAGTGGGACGGCCCGAGGAGGCCTATTTCGGAGCCGTGGGCGGTGGCCTCTGGAAAACCACCGATTGGGGTGAGAACTGGGTTCCGGTCACCGACTTCAAGATCACATCGGCGTCGGTGGGCGCCGTGGATGTGAGTGAGACCAATCCCGACCTGGTCTTCATGGGCATGGGGGAGAGCTGCATTCGGGGCAACATCATGCCGGGAGACGGCGTCTACCGGAGCATCGACGCAGGGGAGAATTGGGAACACGTGGGGTTCAGGGACTCGGATGCCATCGCCAAGATCCGGGTTCACCCCACCAACCCCGACATCGTCTTTGTGGCATCCTTCGGGAAATACGGTGCGGCGAGTGAAGAACGGGGCCTCTTCAAGAGCACCGACGGAGGTGACACCTGGCGAAAGGTCCTCTACCGGGACGACAAGACCGGAGCCGTGGACATCAGCATCGACCGAAACAACCCAGACGTCATGTATGTGGCCCTCTGGGAGGCCTTCCGGAAGGAGTACCAGATGTCCAGCGGGGGCCCCGGGAGCGGGATCTTCAAGAGCACGGATGGAGGGGAAAGCTGGACCGAGATCACCCGAAATCCAGGCCTTCCTCAGGAAGGACTCATTGGCCGAGTCGGCATCGACGTTTCAGGGGGAGACTCGAACCGGGTGTACGCCCTGGTGGAGAACGACAACGGAGGGCTCTTCCGGAGCGATGACGCCGGAGCCACCTGGGAGCTGGTGAACGACAACCGGTCCATCCGGCAGCGGGCCTTCTACTACACCCACCTCTTCGCCGACAGCCAGGACCCTGATGTGGTCTACATGCAGAACACCACGCTCTTCCGCTCCACCGACGGGGGGGAGACCACCCGTTCCATCAACAACGGCACCCACGGCGACTTCCATGACCTGTGGATCGACCCCGACGATCCGTCCCATATGGTGGTGGCCAATGACGGGGGCGGAGCCGTCACCATGGATACCGGTGAGCACTGGACCGACCTGGAGTTCTCCACCGCCCAGTTCTACCACGTGATCACGACCAAGCACATCCCGTATCACGTGTGTGGGGCACAGCAGGACAACAGCACGCTGTGTATTCCTTATGACTGGAACGCCTCGGCCTTTGGATTTGGAGGGGGACGGGGCGGCAGGGGCGGCGCCGGTGGGGGCGCCGGTGGGGGTGACGCCTCGTACCGTGACATCACCGCCGGCGCCATGGCCGTTGCCTACCGGGCCGGTGGCGGCGAGCCCGGATACATCGCCCCCGACCCCCAGGACATCGACATCTACTACTCCGGCACCAACAACGGGGGATACATCGACAAGTTCAACCGCCGCCTGGGGACGCACCGAGAGGTAAACCCCTATCCCTGGTTCTATTCAGGGGAGCCGTCCAGCGAGATCAGGGAACGGTGGCAGTGGACCATCCCCATCATCTTCTCTCCCATCGATCCGAATACTCTCTACACTTCGTCCCAACGCCTCTGGAAAACCACGGATGGGGGTAAGAATTGGACGGCCCTCTCCGGTGACCTTACCCGCCACGATCCCAGCACCCTAGGGCCGTCGGGGGGGCCCATCACCCATGACATGAATGGCCCCGAGGTCTACGCCACCATCTTTTCGGTGGCACCGGGCAAGGTGGACATCGACGTGATCTTCACCGGTTCCGATGATGGGCTGGTTCATGTGACCCGGAACGGAGGAGACTCCTGGACCAACGTCACGCCACCTGACATGCCGGAGTTCGGACGGGTGAGCCAGATCGACGCGTCGGCCTTCGACGCCGGCACCGCCTATGTCGCAGTCAAGCGCCCGCTCCTGAACGACCAGAAGCCCTACATCTTCAAGACCACGGATTATGGCCAGAGTTGGACCAACGCTGTCACTGGGATTCGGGAAGATGCCTACGTCCACGTGGTAAGGGAGGACCCGACGCGCCAGGGACTTCTGTACGCCGGCACCCAGCACGGAGTGTATATCTCCTATGACGACGGTGCCCTCTGGCAACCCCTCAACCCCAACCTACCAGACCTTCCCATCGTGGATCTCGTCGTGGAGGCAAACGAGTTGGTCATCAGCGCCCACGGCCGTGGGTTCTGGGTTCTGGACAACATCGCCCCCCTCCGGCAGGCGACGGCAGCGATGACATCTGAAGACCTTTTGCTCTTCACGCCACCCACGGCGGTACGTTCGGGCACCGGAGTGACACTGAGTTGGTGGTTGGCAGATGGGGCAGAAGAGGCCACCCTGGAAATCCTTGATGGTGCAGGGAATGTGCTCCGCAGCCTGCAACCCCGCACCCAAACCGGCCTTAACCAAACCACCTGGAACCTCCTGGGGGAAGGTTATGTGTCATTTCCCGGGATGATCTTCTGGGGCGCCCGTTCCCGGGGACCCGCTGCGCCTCCGGGACAGTACACCCTGCGCCTCACGGCCGACGGCCAAACGGCGACGGCCCCTCTGACCGTGAAACGGAACCCCCTCATCAGAGACGTCACCGACGCTGACCTTCAAGCCCAGTATGAATTCTCCAGCATGGTTCGGGACCGGGTGACAGATGCCAACGAAGCAGTCATCGCCATTCGTCGGGTGAAGGCCCAACTGACAGCCCGGTATGAAGAGTCGGAAGACCGTCGCCTACGGCAGACTGGGGACAGGCTTCTAGCAGCCGCATCCGCCGTGGAGGAGAACATCTACCAGGTGCGAAACCAGAGCGGACAGGACCCCCTGAACTTCCCGATCAAGGTCAACAATCGCCTGGCCAACCTCATGTCGATGGCCGAGCGAGGGGACGGGAGGCCGGGGAACATGATGCCTGAGATCTTCAACATCCTGAGTGAAGAACTGGCGGGGTACGAGAGTCGGCTCGAGGAAATCTGGGCCACGGACCTGCGAGCGGTGAACGCCGAGCTTCGACGCCTCGACCTGACCCAACTGGACCCGAATGCTGACCCGCCGGGAGGGCCACCTGCAGGCTCGAAGCCGGAGTTTCCGTCCAGCTTCCCCATACCCGCCGCCTGAGAGGGGATCATACCATGCCCGGGAAACTCGGCTTCCGGATCAACTCAGACGTTCCACGACCACCCGCAGGCCTCGTCGATGCCTTCAAGGAAAAAGCCTCGTCGAACCTGGCCGACGCCATGGGGCGCTTCCACTTCATGGACCCGGGAATGGTGAATCGCACAGGGTTTCCCCTTTACGGCGTGGCGGTCACGGTGAATGCCCGGCCCGGCGACAACCTCATGGTCCACAAGGCCCTTGAAGTGGCCCAGCCCGGGGACGTGGTGGTGGTATCGACGAATGGAAACACCACCAGTGCTGTCTTTGGCGAGATCATGGCCACCACGGCCGTTGAGGCGAAGCTGGGAGGAATCATAGTGGATGGCGCCATCCGGGATGTGGACGATCTAGCGGCCTTGGGCCTGCCGGCTTTCAGCCGAACGGTGACCCCCGGCGGCTGCGACAAGGACGGGCCTGGGGAGATCAACGTGCCCATCGCCTGCGGGAACACCCCGGTGATGCCCGGAGACATCGTCGTGGGTGACCTGGACGGTGTGGCCGTGGTGCCCCGGGAGGATGCCGCCGAGGTATTGGAGAAGGTTCAGGCGCTGGAAGAAAGGGAGAAGAAACGGATCGCCTCCATCAAGGCTGGTGAGCTTTTCAAAGCCGAAATCACTGACTCCCTGCGGGCAAAGGGAGTGATGGAGTGAGCCCTCCCCTTCTCATGACCCCGGGACCGACACGAATCCCTGAGCGGATCCTCCTGGCCGGCCACCGGGTTCTCCACCACCGAACTCCAGAGTTTTCTGAGGCTCTCGCTGAACTCCTCGAGGGGGTTCGACCCCTCTTCGGCACGACTTCCGCAGACGTCCTGCCCATCCACGCCACAGGGCGAGCCGCCATGGAAGGGGCCGTCCTCAACTTCTTCAAACCCGGCGAAACCGTGGTAGCCGCATGCAATGGGAAGTTCGGTGAGATGTGGGCAGGGTTCGCGGAGCAGCACGGTCTGAACGTGGCGCGAGTGGCCCAAGACTGGGACCGGAGCGTCGACCCGGGAGAGATAGGCACTGCCCTGGATGCCAATCCTCATGCCCAGGCCGTTCTGGTCGTTCATTCAGACACCAGCACGGCCGTCCTGAATCCCATTGCCGAGGTTGCCGCCGTCGCTCGGGAGCACGGCGCCCTGGTCATGGTGGACGGGATCTCCTCCATCGGTGGAACACCTTTCCTCTTCGATCAATGGGGGTTGGACTTCGCCGTGGTTTCCTCCCAGAAGTGCCTGATGTCCAGCGCTGGATTGGCTCTGGCTGTAGTGGGAGAGAGGGCCTGGCAAGCTGCAGCGCATGGAGGAATGCCCCGAGCCTATCTGGATTTCGCAACCATCCGGCGGACGTTGGAGCGACCCAACCCTGAAACCCCAGGCACAACCCCGGTCCTGCTGGTGCTTCAGCTCCTCGAAGCCGTCCGCATGATCAACGAAGAAGGGATGGAATCGGTCTTCAGGCGCCATCAGGCCATGGCGGACCGGATCCGAGAGCGAGCTGGTCGGCTGGGGTGCGAGCTCCAGGGTCCGGGCATTGTGAACCGGTCACCCACCCTGACCGCGCTCCAGCTTCCGGGGGGAGTAGACCCGGGGGAGGTCCGGACCCGGGTTCGGAACAGTGGGATCCAAATCGCCGTCGGGCTGGGAGCGTACAAGCCGAGCTGCATCCGGATCGGCCACATGGGGGATATCCGGATGGGGGACGTGGACCGGACCATGGACGCCGTGGAGGAGGCATGGGAAGGTCTGCACCAGGCTCGAGGACACCGGGGTGTCTGACGGACCATCCACCGGCGGCCGCACCCTGGCCGAGAAGATCTTGTCGGCCCACGCCGGTTTCGATGCCCGGGCAGGGGACACGGTGGTTTGCGAAGCCGACCTGATCCTGGGCACCGACGGCTCCACCCCAATGGCCATTGACTACTTTCAGGCTATGGGAGGGAAAGCGGTGGCCCACCCCGAACGCGTCCTCCTGGCCCGGGACCACTACTCACCACCCACGTCCCCCTCCACCCGCCTTTTTCATTCCCGGATGGAAGCCTTTGCGAAGAGGTACGGAGTTGAGCTCCTTCCCGTGGGGGGGGGCATCAGCTTTCAGGTTGCCATGGAGAAAGGCCGGGTCCAGCCCGGTGACCTGGTCGTAGGGGCCGACAGCCACACCACGTCCTGCGGAGCGGTGGGGGCTTTCGCAACCGGCATCGGGTCGGCAGACCTGGCTGGGGCTTTCCTCACAGGGAAGGTCTGGCTCCGGATCCCGGAGAGTATCCGGGTAGCCCTGGATGGGGCCCTGCCTTCTGGCGTGGGTGCGAAGGACCTGGCCCTCGAGGTGGTTCGAACCGTGGGTCCGGAGGGCGCATCGTACATGGCGGTGGAGTTCGTGGGCCCCGTAGCCGAAGCCCTCCCCATGGAAGAGCGGTTCGTCCTTTCCAACATGGCCGCTGAGATGGGTGCTAAGGCCGGGATCTTCCCCAGGGGTGAACAAGCCCTCGCCGAATCCGGGGCATCCCAGGGCTCCGACTCGGACGCCCACTTTGTCGATGAGGTCCGTTTGGATTGCTCGACTCTTGTGCCGCGGGTGGCCCTCCCCCACCAACCGGCCAATGGGGTTTCAGTGGAGGAGGCGGCGGGCACGGCAATCGACTGGGTCTTCCTGGGCACTTGCACCGGGGGGCGGGCCCACGATTTCCGTGACGCCCTCAGGACGCTGGATGCCGGGGGCGGTATCGCCAAGGGCGTAACCGTCGTCGTGACGCCGCCTTCCCCCTCTATCAGGGAAGCGTTGGAAAAGGACGGCACTCTGGATCGCCTGGCGGCCCACGGCGCCATCATCACCGAGGTCGGCTGCGGGCCTTGTTGTGGGACCTCCGCCCCAGTGCCTGCCCCCAACGCCAAGATCATCTCAACCGCCAACAGGAACTTCAGGGCCCGGATGGGAGAAGCTTCGGCACTCATCCACCTGGCCTCCCCTGCAACCTGCGCTGCCGCCGCGACCGCCGGCCACATCGTGGATCCCCGGGAGCTCACGTGATCCACGATCTTCGGGGCCGGGCACGCAGGCTGGGAGACCGGGTCAATACCGATTACATCATCTCTTCCAGCCGCAAGAAGGAGACGTTGGACCCTCACGAGTTGAAGCCGTGGCTCCTGGAATCGGTGGACTCCGGCTTCGCCGCGTCGGTTCGGGACACGGATTTCCTGGTGGCAGATGAGGCCTTCGGATGCGGTTCCGCCATGGAAGTAGCTGTTACGGTGGTCCAAGCAGCGGGCATAAGGGCGGTCGTGGCAAAGAGCTTTTCCCGGACGTACTACCGGAACGCCATCAACAACGGATTGATACCGGTGGAGTGTGACACCTCGAGTATCAGCGAAGGGGATGATCTTCGGTTACGAGTGAACGACGCCGGCGTCGTGGTTCTAAACGCCACCATGGGCACCGAAGTCCGGGCCCGTCCGCTTCCGCCTTTTGTACTCGGAATCCTCGAGGCAGGCGGCCTGGTGCCGTACCTCCGAGACCGAGACGGTTTTTCCGAGGAGCTCCTGTGAAACTGACGACGAAGATCCTCCTGGGCTTGGTCCTGGGCGCAGTGGTGGGCATGGTAGTCCAGGCCACCGGGTCGGAAGGAGCCAAAGAGGCGGTCCTTTTGTTCGAGCCGCTCGGTACCGCATTCATCCGCCTCATCAGCATGGTGGTCGTACCTCTGGTGGTAGCCAGCCTTTTTGTCGGAACCTGCTCCGTGGGGGATGTGCGGCGACTGGGTCGAATCGGTGGCCGATCCCTGGCCTATTTCCTCATCACCACGATGATTGCCTCCGCCATCGGCCTGTACCTGGGAGTGTTGGTGAAACCCGGGGTTTCCTTGGATCCAGAGGTCAGGGACCAGATCGCCGTGGAATACCAGGCCACTGCCGAGGCTTCAGCAGCGGTTGTGGAAACGGTTTCTCTTCAGGAGCGGCTCCTGGAGATCATCCCCCGGAATCCCATTGGCGCCGCGGCAGATATGGCCCTCCTTCCCCTCATCTTCGCCACCCTACTCTTCGCTGCAGCGGCGTCGGTGTTGGAGCCGGCCAGGCGTGACCCCCTGGTCGCCTTCTTCGACGGAGTGAATGGGGCGGCAGGCGTCATCATCGACTGGGTCATGAAGTTGGCGCCCTACGCCGTTTTTTTTCTCATCGCCGGAGCTATGGCCCGATTCGGAGTCGGGTTGCTCCGGGGACTCCTCCTTTATTCCGTCCTCATCATAATCGGGGAGGCCATCCACGGTTTTGGGGTACTCATGTTGGTACTTCGAGGGGCTGGAGTGAACGTCCGGGCCTTCTGGAGACACGTAGCCGACGGACCCCTCATGGCATTCTCGACGGCCTCGTCCAATGCTGCCCTCCCGGTGAGCTTGGACGTTGCGAAAAGGAACCTTGGGGTTTCCAACGAGGTGGCCAGCTTCGTCCTACCTGTGGGGGCCACCCTGAATATGAACGGGTCCGCCCTCTATAAAGGACTCACGGTGGCGTTCATCGCCCAGGTTTACGGCGTGGCCCTTGGTCCGGCGGAACACATAACCATCATCCTGGCATCCACGATGGCGGCCGTGGCCGGGGTTGGGGTGCCGGGAAGCTCCCTCGTCACCACGCTCATCGTCCTGGGGGCCATCGGAATGGGACCCCAAGCAGCAGCAGGGATCGCACTCGTGGTTGGCCTGGATCGTTTCCTGGACATGTTCCGCACCGGCGTGAATGTCTTGGGCGATCTGGTCTGCACGGCCATCGTGGCGAGAGGGGAGGGCGAGAGCCTTGGGGCGTAGTGTCCTGCCGGCCCAGAGGTCCGGAGGCAGTCCGGGACCCGTGGCTTCGGCCGACTCACCCGGATCGCGCCCACCCACCCCCAACGTCACGGCAAACAAACCCCTTCCCACCACGCCCTCCAGGGGCGGTTGAAAAAACCTCAGGCCCGGTCTCCCCGCGCCCGACGCAGGAGCTTGGCCGCCAACACCCGCCCCCCCTCGACGCTCGGTTCGATGGGATTGGCATAATGCTCAGGCCGATTCAGGAGATTCCTCAGCTCCACCACCGGCACCCCATGGTCGATGGCGGCACGCTGGATGGCGTCGTTGAAAAGGCGTATCGCTTGAGTCACGACAGGGGCTTCGGGGCCGAAGTCACCGTTGTAGACCGTGCACACCTGCAGCCAGGGCAGATCTCCCTTCAACCGGTCCAGCAAGGACCAGTACCCTTCGGCGAATTCCTCCACCGGGCGCCCCAAGAGTGCCAGCCCCTGCCCCGCCGTCTCGACCCGCCGGTTGAGAAGCTCCACGTGGTCCAGTGCATCGTTTCCCCCTATGGAGAGGAAATAATGGGTGGCCGCCTCCGGGACCCGGCGGAGCTGACGGGTAACGTCCTGCACTCGGTCTCCGTCCAAGGCCAGGAGTGTCGCCTCTTCCCCAGCCTCCAGATTGGCCTGCAGATGATCAATGACCGCTGGCCCACCGGCCGTGTAGGGAGCGTTGTCGAAGATTGAATCCCCAAGAAGGACAATATGCATCAGTCTGTTTCCCTCCTCTGCCCAAACCTGTTGCAGGTCGGTCGAATTTGCGCATAACTTGGTGGACGCAGCCATCCCCGGCAAAACAGGCCTGAAGCGGAGTCCCAGTGATCGACTTCCGGGTGCTCGGCCCACTCGAGTTGAAGGGACCTGACGGCGAGGATCTCCTCTCCGTCCTTTCTCAGCCGAAGCGCGTCGCGCTCCTGGCCTATCTCGCCCTGGCAACCGGCCAGGGTTTCCGCCGACGGGACACCATCATAGGCATCTTCTGGCCTGATCTCGATCAAGATCGAGCCCGGGGAGCCCTCAGGAAATCCCTTTACTTCCTCAGAAGGTCGGTTGGAGAAGAGGCCTTGAAGGGTAGAGGCGACGAAGAGGTGGCCCTAAATCGGGCCGAGGTTGCCTGCGATGTGGTGGACTTCGAGGATGCGCTGAAAGAGGATGAGCGGGAACGGGCCCTCGAGCTCTACCGGGGAGATCTCCTGGAAGGCCTTTTCATCTCGGGATCGCCCGAATTCGAGAGGTGGTTGGACGGCGAGAGGGAGCGGCTGCGAGAAATGGCAGCCAGGGCCGCATGGGCTCTGGCACATCGTTACCTGTCCAGCGGCCGCGTCACCGACGGCGAACGAATGGGCCAGCGAGCCCTTGCTCTGGTGCCCACTGACGAAAACGAGGTTCAGCGGTTCATCAAGGGGCTGACCGACGCTGGAGACCGAGCGGCGGCAGTCCGGTTCTACGAAAAGTTTGCCAGGGAGTTGAAAGAGCTTCTGGACCTCCGTCCCGCCGCCGAAACCCGGACTCTGGTGAAACGGATCCGGGACACTCTGGGAACCCCGGTCCCGCCGCCAGCGCCATCTCGTCCCTCACCGCCGGCAGCGCCAACTCCTCCCTCCCCGGTCGCGACGCCGGCATCCCCATCGGGATCCCCGCCAAAGACCGAGCTGTTCCATCGAGTCAAGGGAGCCCTTTCACACCGGTACGGAATCGAGAGGGAAATCGGGCGAGGTGCAATGGCCACGGTATTCCTGGCCGAAGATCCGAAACACCGAAGGAAGGTCGCCCTCAAAGTCCTGGACCCGGAGTTGGCCGAAGCCCTGGGAGCCGATCGTTTTCTCCGGGAAATCGAGATCGCCGCTAACCTCACCCATCCCCACATCCTTCCCCTCTTCGACTCAGGGGAAGCCAACGGTCTTCTCTATTACGTCATGCCCTTTGTGGAGGGCGAGTCCCTCCGGTCCCGACTGGAGCGGGAAAAGCAACTCCCGGTCGCGGACGCTGCAGCCATCACCAGGGAAGTCGCCAGCGCCCTGGCCTTCGCCCATGAGAAGGGAGTCATCCACCGTGACGTGAAGCCGGCCAATATCCTCCTGGAGGCGGGCCATGCCGTCCTGGCGGATTTTGGCATCGCCCACGCCGTGGCCCTGGCGGGGGAGACCAGGCAGACCCGCTCCGGCGTATCGCTGGGCACCCCTGCTTATATGAGTCCTGAGCAAAGCACTGGCGAGACCGATCTGGACGGCCGGAGCGACCAGTACGCTCTTGGGTGCGTCCTCTATGAGATGCTGGCGGGAGACCAACCCTTCCGGGGCCCCACGGGGGAGAGCGTGGCCCGGCAGCACCTCACCCGAGACCCCCATGCCATCACCGACCTAAGGCCATCGGTTCCGGAGGAAATCGCGTCCGCTCTTCACAGGGCGATGGAGAAAGCACCCTCCGATCGGTTTTCCGGCATGCGCGGGTTCGCCGATGCGCTGAGGGCGGAGACGGCCCCGAGCACCAAGCCGCTTCGGGCCGGCAGCGGATCCAGGGAGAAGAAGACCCTTCTTCGGAGCCCCCGATTCTGGGGGCTCAGTGCCGCTGGGCTCGCAGTCGTCGTGGCCTCCACCCTGCTCATGCCTGACCTGCTCCGCGGCCCGGAAGGTCCTCCGATCCCGCCTCCGGGGGGAGAGGTGGTTCTGGCTGTTATGCCTTTCGCAGATCTCGCACCCGAACAGGCGGGAGAATTGAGCGAGAGGATGGCTACCTGGCTCGCGATGGCCCTTGATCCGGTTGAAGGAATAAGGACCGTGGACCGGAACATCCTCTTCCCCTTTATAGGCCCTCTCGGCCCCGGGCAACGCCTGTCCCTCGCCGATGCTCGGGAGGCAGCCGAAGATCTTCAGGCGACCCATTTTATTCTCGGTGAAGCCATTAGCGGAAGTGCCGGAAGTCTCACCGTCACGGCCACCCCCTACCTTGTTGGCGATGGATCCGGCGAGGCCCCTGAGGTCTTGAGCGTGGCGGGAGGCTCGGGGAATCTCGTGGCACTGGCAGAGGACCTGGCTGAAAAGCTCCTGCCATTCCTTGACATTCCTGCGGTGGAACGCCTCTCCGGAATTGCGGCAGTCACGTCTGATTCCGTTTCGGCCCGTGACGCCTACCTCCGCGGTGAAGAGGGATTTCGGGCTACTCGGTATGCCGAGGCCTACGATTCCTTCCACGAAGCCGTGGAGGTAGATCCCACCTTTGCCCTGGCCCACTACAGGAAATCGCTGGTCGCGGTGATGATCCTGAGGTTCGACGAAGCCGAACGATCTGCAGTAGCGGCCATGGAGCACCGTTATCGTCTCGACACACGAGAAAGGAGACTCGTCGAGGCTTGGGCAGCACTGGTTCGTGGCTCTGCCCAGGAGGCGCAGCGGCTCTACCGGAGCATCCTCGACAAGTACCCCGACGAGGTTGAGGCCCTATTCGGGTTGGGAACAGCCCAGGTCTATTTCAACCCCATCCTGGGTAACTCCACCGCCGAAGCGGAGGCCCAGTTTCGGCGCGTTTTGGAGCTGTCACCAAACTTCGGACAAGCTCGTTTCCACCTGCTGGAGTTCGCGACCCGGCGCCGAGATCAGCCGGCATTCGACTCTCTGAAGGCTGGCGTGGATCCGGGAAGCGACCAGGCTCTCGCCTGGGACGCCGTGAGGGCTTTTTGGTTGGGCGGAAGGGAGGATCAACAAAGAATCGAGAACCGCATGCTGCGGGTCGGCCCCGTGGAAGCCGGATTGGCCGTAGGGCGGGTGGCGGCGTTTCTCCAGGACCACCAGGCCGCCGAAGAGTTGGCCACCCTCCTCACCGGCCCAGGCCAGGACGAAGAAACCAGAACCGCGGCCCCTTTTCTGGTAGCCATGACGCGCTTCGCCCAGGGCAGATGGACCGACGGGATGGCCTCCCTGGACCTCGCTGGAGAGTTCAGCCCTGCTTGGGCCATCGAGATGAAAGCCCTTCTTACAGGTTTTCCCCCCCGGACCCCTTCGTCGGAGGAGCTTGTAGCGGTCCTGGAGACTCTCCGGGACTGGGATGCAGATGTGGGGTCGACCGACAACTTCGTCCTTTTCGCCCACAACGGATATCACAGCTACCTCAGGACCTACCTTCTGGCCCTCACCAGCACCTGGGCGGGGGACTCTGAGGCAGCCCAGGCCTACGCCGCCGAACTCCGAGACATGCCCCGTTCGTCCGGACGGGGGGCTGTTATCCGATCCTGGGCCGAAGCAATCGTGGCCAGAATCTTTGCCTCCAGAGGAGAAACAGCCGAAGCGGTCAGGCGTCTGAGAGTCGCCCCTCCGGACGTCCCCCTCTGGCTAACCAGCATCTCGCCCTTCTTCTCCCGGTCCTTGGACCGCTACGCCCTCGGCGAGCTGCTCAGGGACAACGGCCAATCCCAAGATGCCCTGAGGTGGTTCCGGACCCTTACGGAAGGCCACGAGCTGGTCCTGGTGGCACCCACCTATCTGCAGATGGCTCGCATCGAGGAGGACCTGGGGAATACCACCGATGCCTTGGAGCACTACCGTCGATTCGTGGAGCTCTGGGAAAACGCCGATGCCGAATTCCTACCGCTCTTGAACGAGGCCAGGGCGAAGATCGCCCAGCTCACAGGCAGCTCCTGAAGGCCCCTTCGAACCAATAGACGCGCTCTTCCCCTTGAAGGAACGGCCAGGGTACGGCCAGGCCACGGGCCCTGGCGAACGTTGGGACCGCGGGCTGGCAGGGACCTCGGTCCAGGCCATCAAGGCTCGTTCAACGGTCACTTATGGAGAGGAGCCGAACAATGAGAACCCAGAAGCTGGTCATCGGATTGGTGCTCACAACCCTTTTCGCTCTCCCGACCCTTCCTCAGGCCCTGTCGGCTCAAGGATTGTGGGGATTGCCAACCTATGAGAAGAGCGTGGCGCTGGAATTCGCCAAGCCCCTCTTCGAGGAAGGAAACCAGTCATTCCTCAGCTCGGGCAACTTCATTTCAGTCACATGGCCCCTGTCTGAGAGGATCCGGTTCGTCGGGGAAATACCCTTCGCCTACTCATCCTGGGATAACGAATTCGAGAGCGAATCTCAGTTCGCCCTGGGAAACCCATACCTGGGGCTGAGCATCGGAAAAGAAACCTCCAATCTTCTTGGCCAGGTGGGACTTCGGTTGCCTCTGGCCTCAGACGACAATGACGATGCCAGATGGTTGGGAACCTTCGCCGACTATGTGGATCGGGAGGGGGATTTCTTTGGCGATATCGTGCCTATTACCGGGACCCTTACCTACAGAAACCGACAGGAAAACGGGTTCCTGGTGATGGCCACCGGCGGCGCGGACACCTGGATCTTCACCGAGGGAGGTGGGGACGGAGCCGAAGTCTTCGCACTCTATGGAGCCCGACTCGGATACGACGGCCCTGCCTGGACCGTGTTGGGTGGGATCGCCGGCCGGGGGATCCTCACCGAGGAGAGCTCGTTCTTCGATGACGGGTCGGTACACGAAGTCGGTCTGGAGGTCGGTTACCGAACGGCGGCTGTCCAGCCCAAGCTCTTCGTGCGCTACCCTCTGGACAAAGACATCCGGGAGTTCCTCGACCTCGTGGTTGGATTCGGAATTCGAGTCGGCTTCTAAAGACCTGGTCGGCGACAACCGGTTGGCCGAGTTCCGGACCGCCGACTGTGGAGCAGCCCAACCCAGAGAAAAGACCCCACGGGATCAGTAGAACCCGTGGGGTCGGAAAGGGGGCCCCTGCCCCTGCAAAACCCCCTTTCCAGTCGGATCAAGCCACGGCAGGTACTGGCTGAGCCTCCCTTGCCTCCCCGTATACTCCTCCAACAACCCCGCCGTAGACCAGGTGGCCCACCAGGCTACCGACGGCCATGGCCCCGAACCCTGAGAAGAAGGGCATACCCATCATGGGCACCACGGCAATCTGGGCCAGAAGAAAGGGTGCAATGCCGAACAGGGTCCCGCGGAACCACCCTGGCCCCGGAAGGACGCCTCCGACGACCGCGTATCCGGCGGCCAACACGATCCCGATCATGAAGTGACCCAGCCAACCCAGAGCCATGCTCCCTCCCATGGCCCCGGCCAACATCCTGGCGGGATTCATGGGAGGTAGACCCATCAGGGGTGCAATCCATAGCCCGACGGCG
>JBDHGR010000031.1:0-24316 GCA_039589815.1 Gemmatimonadota bacterium
GGGCGTTGAAAGATTGGGTGTCTTCTCGACCTCCAGCGACACCGTGTAAGGGTGTCCGTCCAGGCCCTCGAAGGCAGGGGGCCGGTGGTGGTGGTTCAGGTATCCCCCCAGGGTCCCGTCGGCCACAGGCTCAGCCTCCGGGATTTCGGATTCCATCGGATCAGAACAAGGGGTGTCGGTCATCTGTCTCCAAGGGTTCTTCCGCTCATGATGAGACGAAAACAAGGTAGAGGAGGGTTTACGGGAAGGACAGATCCGTTGGACGCCGGCCCGGGTCCGGCAAGGAGTGGCGGTTGTCGGGGCGGGATGGGGCAGGTACTCTTGCGCCGGCTGCCTCAACAAACTTCTCCCGTGAGGATAAGATGAAAGCAGCAGTTTTTTCAGAGTTCGGTGGCCCTGAGGTTGTGCGTTTGGATGAGATGGAAACGCCGGAACCAGGCTTCGGGGAGGTCCGGATCAGCGTGGAAGCGGCGGCCATGAACCATCTGGACCTCTGGGTCAGGAGAGGGCTGCCCTTCGAGATCGCCATGCCTCACATCGGGGGATCGGACATCGCTGGCGCCGTGGATTCCGTGGGTCCAGGGGTCGGCGGGGTAACGGTGGGTACGAGGGTCGTTGTCGACCCCTCCCTGGACTACGACTGGTACGATGGGGTTTCCCCGGGCCCAAACGGCCCGCCCCGAGAGTTACGGCTCATCGGGGAACATACCCAGGGAGGATTTGCAGAGTTCTGTGTGGTTCCCGCTGAGAACCTTGTAGCTGTCCCGGATTCGGTCCCTCTTGAAACGGCCGCCGCCGCCAGCCTCGTCGGGGTGACGGCTTGGCGGGCTCTTATGGTTCGTGGAGGCCTCCGGGCTGGTGAGAGGGTCCTTGTTACGGGAGGATCCGGAGGAGTGTCGACCATGGCCATTCAGGTGGCGCGTTTGGCTGGGGCCGAGGTGTTCGCTGTGACAAGCGGATCCGAGAACGTGGCCAGAGCTGGGGAGTTGGGGGCCCATGTGGTTTACGATCGAGACGAGGTGGACTGGGGAAGAGAGGTTTTCAGAAAGACGGGGAAGAAGGGAGTGGATCTGGTGCTGGATTCGGTGGGTGAGGCCATCTGGCCCAGTTGCCTCCGAGCCCTGGCTGTGGGTGGGCGTCTCGTGACCTTCGGGGCTACCACCGGCGCTGCGGGAGACACCGAGATTCGTTTGGTTTTCTGGAAGCAGCTCTCCATCCTGGGCTCTACGATGGGGAGCCCTGCCGACTACCGGAAAGCCATGAATCTCGTCTTCCAGGGCAAGGTCAAGCCGGTGATCCACTCGGTCCTTCCGCTTTATGGGGCCCGCCGGGCCCACGAGATGTTGGAGGCAGGCGAGGTGTTTGGGAAGGTAGTCTTAACGCCGTGAGGGGAGGTTGAGAAAGGAATGCGGGAATGGATCTGAAGGAAGCCCAAGCCAGGGTCGACGCCTGGATTTCCGAGTTCGAAGAGGGCTATTGGCCTCCCATGGACAACCTGGCTCGTCTCGTGGAAGAGGTGGGGGAGCTCGCCAGGGAGTTGAATCACCTTTATGGATCGAAGCCCAAGAAACCCGAGGAGCCGGATCAGGATCTGGCCATGGAGTTGGCCGACGTGCTTTTCGTTCTGCTGGTCATCGCAAACGAGCAGAGAGTCGACCTGGACCGAGCCCTCACAAAAGTCCTGGAAAAGTACAAGGCTCGGGACAGTTTCCGCTGGGCGAGAAAAGACGAGGGTTGAGAAACCCTTCAATCTTCCACATCCTTCGACCTCAACGTTTTTCCCACATCAATCATCCTCGGCATTAGCGGGCGCCGGTAATTGGGTCGCCTCGCCAATCGAGAAAAGGACCACCCATGCTGAAGAGGATCGTTTCCCCCGTCCAGAAGGCTCTGCGGTGGATCTTCTCCATTGAGCGGGGGGAGTGGGCCCCTGTTCTTCTGGCCACAGCCTATGGTTTCTGTATCCTTCTCAGTTACTACATCCTTCGTCCGGTAAGAGACGAGATCAGCGCCGAGGATCGAGGGAATCTCCAGCTTCTCTGGACTGCCGTGTTTTTCGTTATGGTCCTGGCCGTTCCCCTCTACTCCTCGACCGTTTCGCGGTTTTCCAGGGGTGTCTTCATCCCCCTTGCGAATCGCTTTTTTGCTCTCAACCTGATTCTTTTTTACGCCGCCCTCTTTTTTCTTCCCCTCTCGGCACGTCCGTGGATCGACCGGGTCTTTTACGTGTGGACCAGTGTGTTCGCCCTCTTTGTGGTGACGGTGTTCTGGGGATTCGTCGTGGACCTGTTCCGGAATCGTCAGGGGAAGAGGGTTTTCGGTTTCATCGCCATGGGTTCGTCTGCTGGAGGAATCGTTGGCTCGATCCTCATAACACTCATCGCCTCCGACGTACCGACCTTCGTCCTGCTTCTGATTGCTGTCATTCCGTTGGAAGCCGCGGCCTGGTTTGCCTGGCTCCTTCATCGCCGTGCCGGTGAGGGTCAGATAACCCTCAGGGTAGAAGGGAAGGAGAGAGTTCCAGGGAATGCCTGGTCGGGGATCGGGTTGGTGGCCAAATCTCCCTACCTGCTCACCATCGGCGCTTTCATCTTCTTGATGACCTATGCGTCTACCGTGCTCTATTTCCACCAGGGGACGCTGGTGAGAGAGTTCATACCTGACCGGGGTGAGCGTACGGAATTCCTGGGCTGGCTCGATCTTTGGACGAATATCCTTACCATCTTCATCCAAGCATTCGTTGCTGCGCGAATCCTTCGATGGTTCCGCATCGGCCTGGCGCTGGCGGTGGTGCCGGGTATAGCCCTTCTGGGCTACCTGGGTCTTGGGGTGTACCCAACCCTCATGGTCATCGCGGTTTTCAGCGTCTTCTACCGCGCCGGCAGGTACTCTATTGCCCGCCCAGCGCGTGAGGTCCTCTTTACCGTGGTGGACCGGGAGGAACGCTACAAGTCGAAGGCCTTCATCGACGCCGCCATCTATCGGGGTGGAGACTTGGTGAACGGGTGGGTTATCACCGGCCTGGAGATGATCGGTCTCACCCTTGCGGGGATCGCCTTCGTGGCTGTTCCCGTCATGGGAGTCTGGATGGCGGTGGGATTCTATCTGGGACGGGCCCAGGAAGAGAAAAGCCAAAGCTGGGATGGTGCGGAGCCGACCTCTGCACTGCCAGAGGCCGGCTAGCTCCTATCGGCAGGTTTTACCCAAGAGGGATTTTCACTCCCAGGCTCAGGATGGGCCAGTATTTCAGGTAGCTTGCGGCCTCATCCTGGATGTTTTGTTCCTCGATGGCCAGGTTCTCGTTGATGTTCGGCGCGGTGGCGATATTCCCGGAGGGAGTGATGTCCACCTCCGCGTCTCCCACGAAGGCTACCCCAAAATCCATGAAAAACCCGAACCCGCCCTGGTTGTGGTTTCCGAAGCCCAGGCCCACGAAGGGGGCAGTGGAATTGGTAGCCACGATTCCGGTAAGCGTCCCGCTGACTCCGTTATAGGTGTCATTACCGATCTCGATCGATCCTGCTTGAGCAAGTTCTCCGGACCTCGCCTCGAAATCGCCGTTCCGGAACATCAGGCCCGCCATGAGTCGGAAGGATCCGCCGGTCGGGTAAAAGTCAAGCCCCAACGTCCCCGTCACGGAGGGGGGGCTGATGGTGTAGTCAACATCGTCATACTCGTCCTCGTACTCGTAGAAGAACGATCCGATACCTCCTCTTACAGCGAGGTTGTCTGAGAGGCTGAGGGCCGCCTCGGCACCGAAACCCAGGGTGCCAGCCCTGGCTCCCAGGCCGATACTTTGCCCCTGAAGGGTCAGGGGGAGGGTGAGGAGGCCAAGGAGGAGGGAAGAAGGGGCACGTAATCTCATCGGGCGTCATCCGCGTCGGGGTGATCTGGAGTTCCAGCCCAGCCGGCCTTGGGAATGTGGAACGGTTTCAAGGGCCTGCCTTCGACAAGATAGACCAGCGCAAATCAGCCAGGGAAGCTTTTTAATGCTCCCAGCAGGAAGGCAAGCTCTTCCTCGGTGTTGAAAAAATGGGGACTCACCCTGATGTGTCCTGGGCGATGGTCCACAATTATGCCAGCCCGGGCGAGGTGGGCCACGGCCTCGGGGCCATTATCATGTTTGATCATGACAATGGCAGACCGATGGTCCGGATCACAGGCGGTCGTCAAGGAGAACCCGGCATCCGCTGAGCCTGCCACCAGGAAATCCGTCAACTCTCGGTTGCGGGACGCGATGGCTCCCATTCCCACTTCGTCGATGATCTCCTGGCCCCCCAGGGCAGTGTGGATGGTGTGGAGGGATGGGGTGCCCATTTCGAACCGCCGAGCATCGTCGTGAGGCTGGAAGTTTCGGATATCGAAGTCGAATGCGTTCTGTGCACCGAACCAGCCGGTGATCCGCGGATTGAGACCCTGGATCAAGTCCGGCCGGACATAGAGGTACGAGAGGCCTGGTCCTCCGCAGAGCCATTTAAGAGGCCCTGCCGTGTAAAAGTCCACCCCGGTATCCGCTACCGAAAAGGGAATCTGGCCGGCACCGTGATAGCCATCGATCAGGCAATACGCTCCGGCGGCGTGGGCCAGGCCGGCCAACTCTCCAATGTCCTGCACGAACCCGGTGGTGAAGAACACGTGGCTGGTTGCCAGGAAGAGCGTCCGCTCATCCACGGCCTCGGCGAACTGGGCGGTGTCCATTCCGATTCCGTCGTGGGAGGGAAGCACTACGACCTCGATGTCGGGCTTCACGGCCCACTGATACCCCAGCGTCGGAAAGTCCAACTCGGAGCACACCACACGGTTTCTTCCACCTGCTGCCGCGTCATGGACACTTTCGGCTACGGTTGAGAAGGCGGCCGAGGTGGAAGGTACCAGAGCGACGGATCCTTGGGCGCCACCCAGGAAATCCTCTACCCGACTGCGCAGGAGGGCCGTCTTTCCGAGCCAATGCTCATACCAGGCAGAGGCCCCCATGGTGTGCCAGAGGCCCAGGAACTCGTCCAGGTACATTTCGGCCCGATGGGACAAGGGTCCCAGGGAACAGGAGTTCAGGTAGGTGTGAGTCTTCAGGATCGGGAACTCGAGCCGGGCTTCTTGGGGCGAAAGAGACATGACGGCGGCTTCCGGGACGGTGGTGGATTCTCTTCAGCCCGTAGGGTAGGGGTGCACGTCGGACTGGCGCCAGGGCATGGTTGAGGCCATAGCTATGGTTAGGACACGGTTTTTTGGAGGATACGTTTGGTGAACCTGTTATTTCTGTCCCTGCCTTGGATCCTGGTTGTTCTGTACCTGATCCTTTTCTTCCGGAATCCAGGGGGAATCCCCGCCTTGGACGGAAGGAGGGTCGAAAACCTTCCCTTCGTCACCATCATCGTTCCCGCCCGGAACGAAGAAGTGAACGTGGGGCAGTGCGTTTCATCTCTCTGTGCCTCCGACTATCCGGCTTTCGAGGTGCTGGTGGTGGACGACGAGAGCAGGGACCGGACTGCCGAGATCGTCAAAAACCTCTCGCCCGGAAACGCTTCCCAACTCTCCCTCATCGAAGGGAAACCTCCACCCCGTGGGTGGTTCGGAAAATCCTGGGCTTGCTGGCAGGGGGCGAAGCTCGCCGGGGGAGAGCTGCTCCTGTTCACCGACGCCGATACGATCCATGCCCCAGACCTTCTCCGACAGGTTGTGGGGGGCTTGGAGAAGGACGGGGCCGACGTCTACACGGTGATTGGCCGTCAGATCATGCGGTCTTTTTGGGAGCGGGTGCTCCAACCCCAGTTCTTCATGCTTCTGGCGGCTCGATACCCCAGAGCGGGTACGCCAAAGAAGCCCCACCAATGGAAAAACGCTATCGCCAACGGCCAGTATCTTCTCTTCACCCGGGAGGCCTACGAGGCATCGGGAGGCCACGAGTCGGTGGCGGGGGAGGTCGTCGAGGACCTTCGATTTGCCCAACTCCTGGTCCGGGGGGGATGGAAGCTGGTGATGAGGGGGACGGAGGGGCTCCAAACCCGCATGTATCGGTCGTTGGGAGGGTTGGTGGAGGGTTGGTCGAAGAACATTGCGACGGCGGCCCTCCAAACCACCGCCGCTTGGCTTCTCCCCGTCATTCTTCCGCTGTCCTTCGTGGTGGGCTTGACCCTTTGGCTTCTGCCCCCAGCCACGTTGGCCTGGGCCCTGGTCACCGGGAGCCACGGGAGCGCCCTCGCCTGGGGAGCCCTCACGACTGGGCTGAGCGTCCTCATCTGGAGCAGCGTTTCCCTTCTGATGTACTCGAACCCCCTTTTCGGTCTTTTCTTCCCGCTGGGTGTGCTCCTGGGTTTGTACATTTTTTCCAGGAGTTGGAGTAAGGGCACGCGGATCCAGTGGAAGGACCGGGATTACGAAATGCCTCAACTGGCCAGGACCCGTCCCCCCACCGGACCAACCTCCAACGAGTCGGGGTCGGGGAACGGGCGGGAATGATGGATCATCTGGTTCGAGACCTCCGATCCGAGGCATCTCGTTTGGGCTTCCAGGGCGTCGGGATCTGCTCCCCTGAGGCATCCAGCCGCATGATCTTCTTTCGGGATTGGATCGACCGGGGTTTTCATGGGGAAATGGCCTACCTGGCGCGACCGGATGCGGTTGCCCGGCGTGGAGATCTCAGGAGCACCATGGAGGATGTCCGCTCCCTGATCGTGGTCACCCAAGACTACTTCCACCCTGATTCCCCGGGGGTGCCGGAGGATCCGGCACGAGGCGTGGTGGCCCAGTACGCCCGGGGTGAGGACTACCATACTCTCCTGAAGGACCGACTTCAGGAGTTTCTCGGGTGGCTCCGGAAAGAAGCCAAAACCCGCCGGTTGGCTGGAGAGGTTCGAGGGTTACCCTACGTGGATACCGGGCCCCTTCTGGAGCGGGAATTGGGTGAGCGGGCCGGCTTGGGGTGGTTCGGGAAGAACACCATGCTCATCCATCCGAAACGAGGGTCCTTTTTCTTCCTTGGTTTGTTGCTTACCGACCTGCCCCTTCCGCGGGACGCCCCGTTCCGAGAAGACCATTGTGGGTCGTGCCAAGCGTGCCTGGATGAATGCCCGACCGGGGCCTTATTGGGGAGAGATGATACCGGGGCGCCTGTCATGGCTGCCCGGCGATGCAGCTCCTACCTGACCATCGAGTTGAAAGGACCCATCCCCAGAGGTCTGCGACCCGCCCTGGGGAATCGGATCTTCGGTTGTGATATCTGCCAGGACGTGTGTCCGTGGAACAAGAAGTTCGCCAGATCCACTGGAGAACCGGCCTTTGAGGCTGGCCCTGACACGGACGGCCCGGCCCTGATGGATCTGATGGGTCTATCCGAAGAAGAGTTCGGCACCCGGTTCAGCGGAACCCCGGTGAAGAGAGCCAAACGTCGGGGGTTCCTGAGGAACGTGGCCGTGGCTCTGGGGAACTGGGGATCCAGCGACGCAGTGCCTGTTCTGGCGCGGGCCCTGGACGATCCTGAGCCCCTGATACGTGGCCACGCTGCCTGGGCCCTGGGGCGGATCCAGGGTCAGGGAGGGATTCCCGGAGACGGAGTAAGCGAAGTGCCGGAAGCCCTCCTGGCCCGGCTCGATGTCGAAGCTGATCCTTGGGTCGAGGAGGAGCTGGAGGAAGCATTGAGGGCTTGAGGGGTGCGGAAGTGGGACCGGCGCGCAGACCTCGGGGGGCTCCCCTCGCTCAGATGATCTCCAGCACGTCCGATGTGACCCATCCCACCTTCCCGTCTTCCAGCACGATCTCCGACCACAGGTCGGTCCGTTGGTCCAAGCGGACTTTGGTGCCCTCATGCACGCGGAAGAGGGTGAGGTTGTCTTCGTGGGAAGGAGCGGATTGCACCGACACCTCTTCCACCATGATCACCCCCCAGTCCGTGCCACCCAAGGTCCCCTCCCGGGCCAGTAAGGTTGAGCCAAAGAGCAGCAGGCTGGAGCCGCTTCCCACGAGGAGCCAGGTTCCGATTGTCACGGCCCCGGGGTGGCGGGAGAGAATGCGAGCGCAGAGGCCCGCCGCCCCCAGGAGATACGCCAGCGTTACGGTCAGAGTGAGCGCTCCCCAGGGCAGGAGCTTTGTCCACCAGGAGGCTGCGGAGAGGACCCAGAATCGGGGGAGGGGTTCGATATCGTCGGCCGGGGCGTCGGGATCCCGCGGACGGAGGCGGAGGGCCCGTTCATAGCTGAGGATGGAGCGGCCCAGGTCGCCCACTTTGAAATAGGCGTTTCCCAGGTTGTAGTGGAGATCGGCGCTCTCGAACCCTGCCTGAATCACGACCTCGTACGCATCAAGGGCCCCAGCGAAGTCACCGTCCTGGTACCTCTTGTTACCCATCTGGATCATGCTGTCCCAGCTGCCCCCCGTCCCCGCCCCCTCCTGGCCCAGCACCGGAGGCGCAAAAAGGACAGGTAGGTATGCAGAGGTGTTGAAGAAGGACAGGGTAAGGGCAATCGACAGGAGCCCCACATAGCTCCGGCGCCTCACCTCCCGATCTCCCGGTTCAAAGCAGTCATGATCTTGGAGGTCTTCTTGAGGAAGCGAGTCTCCTCTCCAGGATCTTCCTTAGGGGGTGCGAACCGCTGAAGATCACAATGTTCCAGGCAGTCCAAGACCTCCTGGACCAACTCCTCCGGCACCCCCTCTGATCTCAATCCCCGGTCGACGTCCCTCGCCTGCATGCCGGCCTCAGCCACATCAAGCTTGTCGGAGACGAAACCCCTGAGAGCCTTGGCGACCTCGGCATAAAACTCTCTGGGGGCTTCCCCCGTGGCCATTCGCTTGGCTTCGGCCAACCGGGCGTGGGCTACCCGACCGGCCCTCCGCCTACGGGCGAAGGCGGGGTCGCCCTCCAAACGGTCCTGATGGTAACGGAGTCCGGTTGCTCCCAGGACCGCTACCATGGGCAGAATCAAGATCAGCCAGAAGCCCAACCCGGCGAACACCGAGCGGTTCGTCCGCACGAGGGAGGCCGGGTTCAGGTGGATGAAGCGTATGTCTTCCCTGAGGGCTGTCACCCCGCCGCGGACCAGGGCGGATGGGCCCTCGGGAAGCTCGCCCGAGACCACCAGGTCCAAGGGTTCGGTGGAGGCTGTACGATAGCTGTCCGAGTCCGTATCGAAGTAACCGAACGAGACCGGCGGGAGCCTGCGGATCCCCGGTGCACGAGGGATGAGCACGTACTCCCAGCTCTTGGTTCCTTGAAGACCTGGCCCTGATCGCCGAAGGCTCTCAGACACTTCTGGTGGATAGGCTTCGAAGTCTCCAGGCAGGTCCAGGGTCGGCTCTGGTATCGCCCGGATGTTACCCTGCCCAGTGGCGGTCACCGTCAGCGTCAACGCCTCATCCGAATCCACAGAGTCCGGTGTCAGGGTCGTGGAAAGGCTCAAGCTCCCCACCAGCCCACTGAAAGGCTCGGGGCGCCCCGGGGGGAGCGGCTCCACCTCGACCCTTATGGGGTTGGAGACCACCGCGGCCGGGACCACGGACCCGAAGAGAGACGACCGGTCCATGTTGAAAATGCTCTCGAAGGGATCGAGCATCCGCTGCCGCTGGACCCTCACCTGGGCTTCGATCCCCAGCGGTTCCAGAGTGCGCTCTCCGGGGCCGGTGGGAACCACGGCCACGCGCCTGATCACGGCCGTGGTATACTGCTGGCCGTCCCGCACCACCTGTTCGACTTGAGGTTGTTCCGGAAGAGGTAGCTCCTCCACCCAGAAACCCTGCAACTCGGGAATCTGCGTAAAGCTGTATGAACTCACGTTCAGCCGGGTGAAAACCCTGTACTCCACGAGAAAAGGCTCACCCTCCCGAACCCGGCTTCGACTGGTCTCGGCGGTGACGAAGAGGTCTTCGGGTCCGACGACGGTGGGATCGGGGGGTCTGCCGGGCTGCTCGGCTTCGGGAGGAGGGGCGGACGAGACGGAAAGGCCCAGAGGTTCGGTGGTGTAGGTCTCACCATCGACGGAGACAGTATACGAAGGAACCTCGAACGTGCCCTCACTCAAAGCTTGATATCGGTACTGGATTGTGAGGGAGACCGTGGTGCGGTTGTTGATGATCTGCATGGAGGACGAGGTTCCGCTGCCGAGGTAGGTGGCAAAACCCTGCAGATCAGGGAGCTGAGGCTCGGAGTCCACGTTCTGGGAGCCGGCCACTTCCACGTTGACTACGAAGACCTGTCCAACTCCCACAGTGCTGGGGGTCAGGTATGCTCGGACGGAGGTCTCTTGTGCCGTGAGGCTTCCCGCTGCCAATAGGATGAGGAGGGCCGCAAGGGTTCCCTGAAAAGCCCAACAATGGGCTCGGGGTCTTCCAGCAGGCCTCAGGGTCATTCTCACCAATCCTTCCTGGGCCGTTTTCCGGCAGCGGGGGCTCGCTTCCGATTCACGTCCCCGGGGTCCTCCCGGATGGCATTCAGAAGCTGCTCGGCTTCTTCCGGTGTCATCTCTCCGGGCCGGGACTGAGGATCGTCCTGTCCTTCCTGGGGCTCCTCCCCGGTGTCCGGCTCGCCCCCTTCGGGTTGATCGCCCTCGTCCGGCTCGTCCTCAGGAGGCTGATCCCCTTGGGGTTGGGGCGGATCTTGATTCTGGGGGTCCTGTTGCCCTTGGGCCTGTTGGTTCTCGCTCTCCTGTTCTTCCTGTTGGTCCTCTCCTTCCCCCTGCTCCTGTTGTTGTTGCTCTTCTTGTTGCATCTGCTCCAACACCCGCTCGAGGTTGTGCTTGGCATCTGTATCTGACGGGTTGGTCCGGAGAGCCTGCTTGTAGGCGTCCAGGCTCTCCTGAAGCTGCTGAGCCCGGAAGAGGGCATTTCCCAGGTTGTACCAGGCGGCGTTCCGCAGTTCCGGGTCCCCCGATTCAGCCGCTTCCAGGAACCGCTCCATGGCTCTCTGGAAGTCCTGGTTCTGATAGAGGGCGTTCCCGTCGTTGAACCGGATCAGGGAGGATTCCGGGTCCTCGAGAAGGGCTTCGAGATATTTCTGGTGAGCATCGTCGAACCGGCCTTCCGAGTAGAGACGATTGCCCTCCTGCACCTGAGCCCTTCCCTCCTGGCCAGCTACATGGCTGGGGAGTAGAACTGCCGCAAGGAGCCAAAACGCCGGTGTGGACCGGACAGGGGGGAGCCTCTCGGGCACCAGAACGAAAAGACGGGGCCAAATCAATGTCATTCGAACCTCCCACCCCACGCTTCGGCAACTCGCCGCCGCTCGGGAACCAGGGCCTCAACCACCAGGAGTGTCAGGGCCAAAGCCAGAAATAGCTGGTATTGCTCCTCGAACTGGGTGATCTCCCGGGTGTCCAATTCGTCTCCCTCCCCCGCAGCGATCTCGTCCACCAGGTCTTCGAAGGCCGTGATGCCGGTCGCGACCCTGACGTATCGGCCGCCGGTCGTCTCGGCCACTTGTCTCAAAACCGCCTCGTCGAGCCGGGTGGTGACGACGTTTCCCTCCTCGTCTCTTTTGAAACCTTGGCGGCCGCCGCCGGTCTCCGGGATGGGTACTCCCTCGGGCGACCCTATGCCCACCGCATGAATACGTACCCCGGAGGAAGTCGCCCGTTGAAGCTGGGCTTCAATCACCCCCTCGTGATCTTCGCCGTCCGTTACAAGCACCACGATTTTATCTTCCCGAGCGCCCTGGTCCAGCGCGTCCAGGGACATGCGTAGGGCCTCACCCAGGTCGGTGCCCTGCACGGGCATCATGTCAGGCTCCATGGCATCCAGAAACATTGCCGCCGCCGTGTAGTCCACGGTCAGGGGGCTCTGAATGAAGGCCTCCCCGGCGAAAGCCACAAGGCCGATCCTATCGCCGTCCAGCCCCCTTATAAGCCGGAGAATCGCGAGGCGAGCCCGATCCAAGCGGTTGGGGGTCACATCCTCCGCCAGCATGGATCTGGACAGGTCCACGGCTACCATGACGTCCTGCCCCCGGCGGCGAACCGTCTCGACGCGGGTGCCGAACTGGGGGCGGGCCAGAGCCAGGACCATGAATCCGACGGAAGCCACCACCATCACGGCTTTGATCCGTCGCGCCCGGTGGTCCACTGATCCGGTGAGCCTCGCCACCAAATTCGATTCGCCAAACCGGGCCAAGAGTTGGCTCCGTCTCCGGGCGGCGAGCCAGAATCCACCCACCAGGCCCGGGATAAGCAGGAGGGCCAAAAGCCATTCTGGGGAAGCGAATCGGAACACGGTCTATCGCCCCCTCATGGAAGTTTCCGGAGCACGGTCTGGCACAAGCCGACCTCCAGGAGCAAAAGCAGAAGTCCTGCCGCCAGGATCGTAGGAAACCGTTCCCCGTAACGTGTGAAGTTTTCTACCTGGATCTCGGTGGTCTCAAGAGCATCGATTTCGGCGTACACGGCTTCAAGGCTCTCCCGGTCCGTTGCCCGGAAGTAGCGGCCACCGGTGAGGTCGGCCATTTCCTGGAGGGTGGGCTCGTCCAGATCCACCCTCATGCTTACGTACCGGCGGCCCACGAGGGGATCGTCCACGGGGACCCGGGCGTCCCCCCTGGTACCTGCGCCGATGGTGTAAACCCTCATCCCGAGGGCTTGCGCCATCTGGGCGGCGGTGGTGGGCCCGATTTCCCCTCGGTTGTTCCGTCCGTCTGTGAGCAGAACGATGACCTTGGATTCGGCATCTGAAGCTTGCAGCCGCTTCACAGCGGTGGCCAGGCCCATGCCCACCGCGGTTCCATCCTCGATCATGCCCACGTCCAGGTCGGTCAGAAGCCCACTGATTACCCCGTAATCGAGGGTAAGGGGGGCTTGGGTATAGGCTTCCCCTGCGAAGGCGACCAAGCCGATCCGGTCATTCTGCCGGCCCCGGGCAAACTCAGCCGCCACCTGCTTGGCGGCTCCAAGCCGATTGGGTTCCAGGTCCTCGGCTAGCATGGAGCTGGACACATCCATGGCCAGGACGATGTCGATGCCCTGGGTAAGGATGGACTCGGAGGTAACTCCGGTCTGGGGTCGAGCCAGGGCCACGATGACGGCGACCATGGCCAGGAAGCGGAGAATCCCCGGGATGCGAAGAGCCCATCTGCTCTGTCCCAACCCTGTTTCCCTGGCGCGTTCGACCGCCGAGAATCGCAGGGCACCCCACCGACGGGCTGCCCAGCGCCGATGTGCGAAGAACAACACCGGTAGGAGGAGGAGCAGGCCGAACACGAGCGGATCTTCGAACCGGAACATCAGGTCTTTGCCTCCTGACCTTCTTCGTCCGGTAGTGCCTGGCCTTCTGGAGGCGGAACGAGGGTCTCCTCGGCTTGGGCGGAGACAGGAATCGTGTCTTCGACCAAACGCCTACCCAGGGCCAAGAGCGCCAGAGAGTCGTCGGACTCCGGTCGGTATTTTGCGAACTTCACCAAGTCGCACCGATGGAGGAAGTCTCCGAATCCATCCAGGACACCCGCCGGTATCCCCGACTCCTCCAGGCCCGGCATCACATCCATGGTAGTCATCTCCAGGGCCGGGACCTGAAACTGGCCCCCTATATAGATCCGGAGTACTTCCGACACCGCAATGTGGTATTCCTTGACCTGCCCCCGCTCCAGAAGAGACGACCTTTCGATACGCGCCAGTGCATCCAGCGCCAGCTGGTGGGGTGGCAGCGATGGGGACGCCGGAGCCCCTGCTATGGCCTCACCGCCCTTTCGCCAGAATCTTCGGAAGAGGATCCAAGCCACGGCTACCGCCAGGATCATCCCCAGGAAGAGGACTGAGACCTGTACAAGACCCACCGGGATTCCCAGGGGGCCCCTGATATCCCGGATGTCTCCCCCCTCGTCCAGTCCGACGGTCAGCACCTGAATTCCGAACCGATTCGTCGAGAGCGCCGTGGTTCCTCCGTCCTGGGCCACCACTTCCAGGTCGAAGCTGGGAATCTCGAGGTCCCCAAGCTCAAAGGCGGCCAGGGCGAGGATCAGGGAGGATCGCGTGGACTCACCCCTGGATGCGGGGGCCGTGGCGTGTGCTTCCAGTACCTCGAACGGTGCCAGTGCCAGGGTCAGGGAATCAGGCCAGACGACACGAGAACCCGAAGGATGGTCCACCGAGACGGTCAGGAGGATCCGGTCTCCAACGGTCACGACGGTGGTATCCACCTCCATGTGGAGTCGCGGACCTTGACCAAAGAGTGGTACGGGGGCCAGGAAGAAGCTCACCAGGAAGCAGACCAGAGCTCTCATCGGAGGCGACGCATCCTTTTCTGGAAGAACCGCATGAGAGGCTCCACGTAGGCTTGGCCCGTCTCGATGTCGATGACGTCCACCTTGCAGCGGAGGAAGTCCCGGTCGAGCTCATCTCGGGCCCGCCGGGTACCGGCCCGAAACGCGTCGAGGAAACCCTGGTCCGAGGTGTTCACCACCAGTCGCTGGCCTGTCTCGGGGTCCTCTATTTCCAACATTCCCATCGGGGGAAGCTCGGCTTCGCGGGCATCCCCCATCCGAATTGCTACGAGATCGTGCCGCTTTCCAGCCACCGAGAGGGGACGGATGAAGTTCTCTCCCATGAAGTCCGACACCAGGAATACAACCGCCCTGCGGGGCACGACCCGGGAGAGGTATTCCAGGGCACCACCGATGTCGGTGCCCCGCCCCTCGGGGCGGTGGTAGAGCAGTTCCCTGAGAACCCTGAGCACGTGCCTCCGACCCTTCCGGGGCGGAACGAATTTTTCGACCCGGTCGCTGAACAGCATCAGCCCGATTTTGTCGTTGTTCTTGATGGCGCTGAAGGCAAGAACCGCACTGAGTTCCACCGCCACTTCTCCCTTGAGCCGCTCCTGGGTGCCGAAATTCCCGGATGCGCTCACGTCTACCATCAGGACAACCGTGAGCTCCCGCTCCTCCTCGAAGATCTTCACAAAAGGGGAGCCGGTCCGGGCGGTAACGTTCCAGTCGATGCTGCGGATGTCGTCTCCGTACTGGTACTCCCGGACCTCGGAGAACGTCATACCTCGGCCCTTGAATACCGAGTGGTATTCACCGGAAAAGACCTCGTTCACCAGTCCCCTGGTGGAGATCTCGATATGGCGGACCTTCTTGAGGATCTCCTGCGGTACCATCCTGATTCCCCCTAGGGGACCTCGACGCTGTTCAGAATCTGGGCCACCACGTCTTCCGAAGTCACCTCCTCGGCTTCCGCTTCATACGTGAGGAGGACCCGGTGGCGCAGCACGTCCATGGCCATGGCTCGTACATCGTCCGGGGTCACGTATCCACGGCGCCTCAGGAAGGCGTGAGACCGGGCGGTTTTCGCCAGGTAGATGGAAGCCCTCGGGGACGCTCCGTAGGCGATGAGGCCTTGCAGGTCGTCTAGGCCGTAGGCTCCGGGATCCCTCGTGGCCAGAACCAGGTCGACGATGTACTGCTCTACCTGCTGGTCGAGGTAGATCATCTCCACGGCCTTCCGGGCGCTGAGGATTTCGTCGGGTTTGACCACGGGCTCCACCCCCACTTCCGGCCCCGTGGCCATGCGGCGCATGATCTTGAGCTCCTCCTCCCGGTCTGGATAACCCACCGAAAGCTTGAGCATGAAGCGGTCGACCTGGGCTTCCGGAAGGGGGTAGGTGCCTTCCTGTTCGATGGGGTTCTGGGTTGCCAGCACCAGGAAGGGTGTGTCTAAGGCGAAGGTGTTCTCCCCGATGGTAACCGTGCGCTCCTGCATGGCTTCGAGGAGGGCCGACTGGACCTTCGCCGGAGACCGGTTGATTTCGTCCGCCAGAATGATGTTGGCGAAGATGGGTCCTTTCCTCGTCTTGAAGGCCTGGTCCTTCGGGTCATAGACCAGGGTCCCGATGAGGTCAGCGGGTAGCAGGTCTGGAGTGAACTGGAGCCGGCGGAACTTCGTGTCCACCGCCCTGGCCAGCGTTCTCACGGTCAGGGTTTTCGCTAAGCCCGGGACTCCTTCCATGAGGACGTGGCCGTCGGAGAGGAGTCCGATGAGCAGCCCCTCTACCATGTCTGCCTGTCCCACGATGACCCTTCCTACCTCCTCCCGGAGTCGAGGAAGAAAGGAGCTCTCCTGGTGGATCTTTTCCTGAATGACTTCGATGTCCCGGTTCATCGTTTCACATAGGCTCAAAAGAACAAAAGGGGCCCCGCTGTCCATCGCGACGGGGCTCTTCCGAAAAGAAAATATCCGACCATATCTTGAGATGACCAGTCCCTCTCCAGCGTTGCCCGGAAAATGCGGGGAATCGAGTGAGGGTTCCATAGGGGGATGGCCGTGGAAAAGATAAACCGAAACCAGCCGATGTGGCCTTCGTTTAGTGCCATCGCGGTGGCTCTCGCCGGATGTGACTCCTCTACGGGGCCCTCGGGTGACGACCCTCCTCCCGACATTGAAATCACCATCGACTTCGAAGGCGGTTCCCTGGAGAGCTGGGAAAAGGTCAATCCCTACTCCTTTAATCTCCGAATTCGGAAGGATACCAACTCGGATTTCGCCCGTTGGTACTCCTTCCGTGTCCTGGGGGGGCGTGGTGAGGAGCTGGACTTCCACATCACCAACGCTTCCGAGGCGTCGGCCGCCGGAGCTTGGCCCTTCAATCAACCGGTGGCGAGTGACGACGGAGGTGCGACTTGGGGTAGGATCCCGACAACGGTTTACCAGGGAGGAGTCTTCAGCTTCCAACACACGCCGTCCTCGGATGACGAGTGGATCGCCCTCAATCCGGTCTACAACTTCTCCCGATGGACGGGCTTGGCGGACAGCGTCGGGTCCCACCCAATGGTGGACTCTCTGGTGGTCCTGACGAACACTCTTCTTGGGCGCTCCGTTCACCTGGTGAAGGTCACCGACCCATCGGTTTCGGACACGGAAAAAGGCGCCGTTTGGGCAACCGCCCGACAACACCCGGCCGAGGTCGCTGGATCGTGGATGGCGGAGGGTTTTCTTCTCTGGTTATTAGGCGACGACCCCCAGGCCGTTGAGGTCCGGAGAAGGGCGGTGTTCTATCTGGTGCCCTTCATGAATCCCGATGGCGTAGCCCTGGGGAACTACAGAGTGAACTCGGTGGGTGCGAACCTGAACAGGGAGTGGACCAACCGAAATCCAGCGACGGCCCCGTCTGTGGCGGCTACGGCCCAGGCCATGGAGGATTATGTGGCTTCGGGGCGAAACTTCGATTTTTTCGTGGACTTTCACGCTTTCTCGTCTCTGAGAAAGAACTTCTTCTTCTACAGCGGTCGTGAGAGGGCTCCGGAAGAAGACGTCCAGGAGATCGAAGCCCTCATGGATCTCTTTCAGGCAACCAATGGTGACTTCACCCGATCTGGGTCCTACCCGTCCAGCGACGACATCCGCCTGGCCAGAGGGTGGGCCTTCGAGAACTTCGGAGTTCAAGCGGTCACTTTCGAGGCATCCTACCAGGACGTGACATACGGCCCGTTCGCCCACCAGTATATGACCCCGGATCGATACCTTGCCCTTGGTGGGGGTCTGGGAAGGAGCCTGGCGGAGCTTTTGTTCGGTGTAGGCGGCTGAGGGAAATCTCCCGTGGTCGATTCAGTCATTTGCTCCGGGTTTTGAAGGAGAGTGGAGGATGGATGCGAATAGCCTTCCTTCTCCACCGGACTCCTTCTCTCTCCGCTTTCTCCCCCTTCCTGGCCCTGTCTCTGCCCGAGGCTGACCCTTGGTGACTTGGGTCCTGGAGGATTAACTTTCTAGAGCCGCTTGAAACCGAACTGTTCGGCAGTCCGTAGAGGCACATGCGGCACGAACCCCCTAACGGCCGGAAAGAGCCCCCGACCCTGGGAAGAAACGATGAGATTTGCGGCAGGACTGACAGTTTCCGGGATCCTGGGCTTCCTCCTACTGGAAGCCCTCAAGATCGTCCTGGTACCGGTTTCGGCCTGGGTGTTGGCGTTCCTCGTAATCCTGGTGAAAGTCGTTTTGGTGGCTCTGGTGGTCCTGGTCGCCGCAGCGGTGATCGGTGTGGGAGTGTGGCTCTACCGGCGAGGGCAAAAAGCCTCGGTGGAGGTTTAGGCTCACCCTAGTGACTCCGACCCTCTCCGGGCCGGTCCAGGTCTTCATCGTCGGCGTGCAAACCCCCTCGGAAGCCCCTTCGATCCTATCGGTGTAACTCCACGATATCGCCCTCTTCCAGGACATGGTGCTCGTGGACGGACTGGCCGTCGAAGGCGCTGGGCCCCCAGACCCGGGCGAATTTGATCTCCTGAGCGATTTCTTTGTGAATGGCCGCGGCCAAGTCCTCAACCGTGCTCCCTCGCGGTAAGGTGAAGGGGCGGGTCAGGTCCGGATCCTTCCGGGGCTCCTTGGAGTAGACCCGCATGATGTCCAGGGCCTCAAAGGTGGCTTTTCCCAGGTCATCCAGAGAATCCCCGGTGGTCGTGGAAACCGTGACCCTGGGCCAGGGGAGGTCGACGAGTTCTTCCAAGGCTTCCAGGTCGCCGAGGGCCCCGGGGATGTCCATTCCGGTCATGACCAATAAGGTCTTTTTGTAGCTCCACCCTGGCCGGGGCGACACGGGAGCGTCGGAACCGGCGGGATAAAGCCCGATGGCCTTACCTCCAAGAAGCTCCTCCACCAACTCCAAGCCCTGAAGCGGTGCCTGTATGGAAACCACGAGCCAGACCAGGTCGGAAGCTCTTGTTAGGTCGAAGACCCATGGCTCCACGTGTTCATGGCAAAGGGGTGGAAGGTCCACCAACTGAAACCCCACGTCCTCGAAAGGCATCATGCCGGGAGTGGCCTTGAGGGTTGTCATGGGGTACGCGGCCACATCGGGTTTGGCGTGAGTCAAGCTGGCCACCAGGCTGGATTTCCCGGAGTTGGGAGCCCCCACGAGGGCCACCTGCCCAGCCCCCTCCTTCGGGATCTTGTGGCTCAGACCCTTGGCGATGCTTTTCTTTTTTGGTTCCTGCTTGAGTTTGGAGAGTCGTGATCGGAGGTCGGCCTGGAGGTGCTCGGTGCCTTTGTGCTTTGGGATGACCCTGAGCATCTCCTCCAGGGCGGCTATTCTCTCCTCCCTGGTCACCGCGGCCTTGAACTTGGCTTCGGCTTCTCTGTAGATGGGCGTCAGGTTCGCTGGCATCCCAGGGCCTCCTCCCTGTCCTTTCTTCCGGCGAAAGATACTCCGGCCGGGAAAGCCCGATCCTGACATGAGCATGTGGACCCGAGGGCCTCTATGCAATAGAGAACCCGACAGGGCCCTGGTGGGTAGCCCTTACTGAAGAGGGCCGACGGCCCCAGGTGATCCTTCCACGTTCACCCCATGACTCTTCAAGAGGAGCCCCCAATGAGCTTGAGCGCATCTTTGTTGCCCGAATTCGACCAGGAGATGGCCAAGACTCGCACCACCCTGGAGCGAGTCCCTGGGGAGAAGTTCGACTGGAAACCCCACGAGAGATCCTTTTCCTTCATGGAGCTGGCGAATCACCTGGCTCGTCTCCCGGGGTGGGGAGCAGCGACTCTCACGACCGATTCCATGGATCTGGATCCGGAGAAGGGGGAGTTCGTTCCGCCACCACCGGCTGAATCGCCGGAGGGCCTCTTGGCGGTGTTCGATGAGAGCGTGGCTGAATTTCGGGGGGCATTGGAGGGGGCTACTGACGAGGATTTCATGCAGCCCTGGACGCTGCTGCACGGAGGAGAGGAGATCTTTTCCATGCCACGCATCGCGGTGATCCGAGGGTTTGTCCTCAACCACCTCTTCCACCACCGGGGCCAGCTCACGGTTTATTTAAGGCTAAACGAACTGCCGGTGCCGGCCCTATACGGGCCCTCGGCGGACGAGGAGGGGATGTAGGCCATCAAAGATCCTGACGACGGAAACTCAGGAAAGCCCCGGTCGTTGCCGCCAGCGTTATGCCCATCAACACCAGAGCATGCTGAACGGGTACCCCGGACCTGGCAGCCGCGGCCGGGTCGAAGTAGTGAAACGGGCTGAAGAGACGAGCCGTTCCGAGAAGGTCCCAATAGCCCCCCATGAAGTCGAGCCAATAGAAGACGAGCGTCGCTCCGACTGCCTGAGCGACGGCGATCCCTCTCCGCTTCGCAAATGTGGAGAACAGGAGGGTGTATCCCCCAACAGCGAATAGGAGGAGCGCCAGACCCCCTGCGCAAGAAAGGTAAGAAGTCCAGCTGACGGGTTCTGGGGCTTGCACGACCCCGAGCCCAAGGGCTCCGCCGGTGAAAATGGCCATGGGTGCGAGGACACACGGAAGGGCCACAAGCAGGAGGTTGGCGGCCAGGTAGCGACTACGGGGCAACGGGCGGGAGAGGATCAGGTCCAGGCCCCCAACCTCACGCTCATGTGCCGGGAGAGTGCCCATGACCGTCACCAGGGTGATTGCGATGATGAGATTAAACGGGTGCTGGTACCCGAAAGAAACCGCACCGCCGAAGGAGGCGAAGCCCAGTTGGCCGAAGACAGCATCGATCATCTGGGGAGGAAGGAAAGCACTGAAGAGCTGTTGAAAGCCAGGCCCCCGTTCGATTCGGCCTGCTACCCAGACAATGGCCCATTCGAACAGGAAGAGGCCCAGGCACAGCAGACTGATGAGCACGGCATGTTGCCTGATTCCCCGTCGGAGAAGGGCGCGAATCATTCGAGCCTCCCACCCGGATCGGTTGGCGGAGGCTGATAGAGAGCGTTAAACGCATCCTCAAGGCTGGGCTCTGGAAAGCTCAGGTGGTGGACGGGGTTGTCAGCCAGGAGGGTCAACAGCGGGCCCAGTTCCCCTGTCACCTTCAGCACCACCCTCTTCCCGTCCGCGCTCTCGATCTCAGCGCCGACGTGCCGGAGGCGCTCCAGCGGGGGGGGGCTTCGAAGTGCACGACCATGGACCGGGAGGAGGCCCTTCGGGCTTCCTCGACGGTGAGAAGCGCGGCCAGCCGACCCTCCTTCAGGACGCCCACCCGATCGCAGGTCCGGTCCACCTCCGAGAGTACATGGGATGAGTGAAACACCGTGACCCCGTCGCCTCGGGCCTCGGCCATGAGCTCGAACACCACTTCCCGAACCAGTGGGTCCAAGCCGGTGGTCGGTTCGTCCAGGATCAGGAGTTCCGGGTCATGTTGGAATGCCGACACCAACCCCAGCTTTTGTTTCATTCCCCTGGAGTACTGTCGGACTCTCCGTTTCAGGTCTGTGGGCAAGAGCCCCAGGCGCCTGCAGAGCTCCTCCCGTCTGCTCGAAGGCGTCCGGACGCCTCCGTGAAGGGCCGAGAGAAAGCCCAAGGTTTGGTTCCCTGTCATCCGAGGGTCCACGGAAAGCTCCCCGGGGAGGTAGCCAATCCGGGAACGCACCCTCGGGTCAATCGACGGGCATCCGAAAAGGAGGGATTTGCCCCTGGTCGGCCTAATGAGGTCGAGGAACAGTCTGATGGTTGTGGTTTTCCCAGCTCCGTTCGGGCCCAGAAAGCCGAAGATCTCCCCTGGGAATATATCCAGCGTGAGGCCCTCCACCCCCACGGTTGACCCGTAGTATCGGGTGAGTTCCAGCGTGCGGATGACGGGGGCGGTGGCCATAAGCGAATCCGGAGTCTATCTCGGAAAAGGACCTTGATCCCTACCGGAGCTTCCCGTACACATCTCGATCCATGATCAGTTTGGTGCCTGTCAGGGGAGTACCGTTCAACGTCACTCCCTCTGGGCTCGCCAACAGCGTGTTCTCGTGGAAGCCCTGAAAGGTGATCTCTCCGGTGGGGGGTGGCCCTCCGGTGGGTCGAACCGGCGTCCCCGGATCGGCCTCGGGGGCCAGCAGAACACCCAGGCGGCCTTCGTCGTTCTCGGCTGCCAGGAGCATACCCTGGCTCACCTCTCCCCGGAGCTTGGCATGTTGGAGATTGGCCACGACGACGATGAGAAGCCCTTCCAACTCGTGCAGCTCATAGTGCCCTACGATTCCCGCCACGATTTGCCGTTGCTCAGTACCGAGCTCGATGTCCATGACGAGAAGGCGGTCTGCGTTGGGATGATCCCGGGCAGCCAAAACCCTCGCCACCCTGAGGTCCGGGACCGGTGGGGCCTCGGCACCTTGATCCTCCCGGGGGGTCACTCCTTGATCCTCTGAATCTGACGTCATGAGTTGGTCCTCTTCCCTGGAAACCTTGGTGCCCGGGCGATTTGGATGTCATGAATCGATGGTCCGGGCGCTTCAACGGATGTGGTATGTAAAGCCCGTCCTGAGCCCAGCGTCGTCCTCCTCCAGGCCCACCGGGGCCCGGCTGTCGTGGCGCCAAGTCAGGGTGAGGGTAAGGTCCAAAGTCTCGATGACCTCGATGTTCAATCCCACCTCTCCGGTAAGTCGATAGTCCTGGAGTTCCTTCACGTTGGGCTGGTAGTAGACGACCGTCACCCAGCGATTCCCCTCGCCCATCGGTCCCGACCCCACCAACAGGTTGGACATGCGGACCGTCTCGGTTTCCGGTTCTTCGGGTCCGGGGAGCTTCTCTTCATTCAGGCGTTCCGCCTCCCACATTAGACCGCTGCCCACTTCCAGCCGGCTGCCGGTGCCTCCAAGGACCCGGTATCGAAGACCCGAACCCAAGAGCCACCGTTGGTCCAGGAAGAGGTTCTCGTTGGACTGGAGCTGGAAAAAGTGGAAGGTCCTCAGCTTATCCGAGAACCGGTAGTTGTAGCGGATGTGGAGATACCGGTTGTTCAGGATGTCCTTCCCTGTCCGCTCCAGCCGTTCCATGCCGGCGTACCCGCGGATCCAGTGGCGGTTGCCAAGGATTCCCAGCCCCAGGTTACCCCCTACCTGGAACAGATCTGTGTTCCCCGAGGCCAACCTCAGCATGCCGGACAGCTCGGCATGAAGGGCTTCTGCCCCGTCCGCCTGAAGCGCCTCGACGTTCAGGATTGCCTGGGCCCCTCCTGTAGACGGGGAGGCCAGGATCAGGAAAAAGATCAGGCGCCTCTTCATCCTCCAGCGGCGTCCGCTTCAGCTTCGGTCCGGAACAGCCGATGCGTGAGAATCTCCTGAACGATCCGGTCAGCATCGTAGACCTTGTCCATGGCTTCTTTGATGGCTCGGACGTCGACCATGATGTTCCTCCCCCGCTCGGGGAGGTAGATGAAGTCCCGACTCAGGCCCTCGATGTTTCGGTCGAAATTCAACCCCACGATGGCCAGGTCTGGGGTCACCGCCGGAGAACCGGAATTCCCGCCGTAGGTGTCAGCGGTAGAGATGAAATTGAGGGGTGTCCCAAGGTCCAGTTCGGGATGTGGCGGGAGCCACCGGTCGGGAAGGTTCCAGTCCGACTCCCTCCCATAAGAGTAGAAGTGGTCGTAGAGCCCGAAGAAGGTGGTATATACCGGAGCAAGCGTCCCGTTGTACTCGTAGGGTCTGACCACCCCATCGGTGATGCGGGGGGAGCGTGAGGCGTCGGGGGGGACGTCGGGACCGTAGACGGCGAATCGGGCTCGCCCCAGCTCGGCGGCCAGGTCACGCTCCTGGGCGGTGAGGGCATTGAGCCGAGTCTGGAATCCGGCCAGGGAGGGAAGAATGGCCTGGGCCATGGAGATGGCCGGATCGGCCAATGAGAGCGTTCCGGAGTTCAAGGCTGCTTCAACACCGTCTCTCGTGGCCAGGGCCGACCGTGTCAGAAGGTGGGTGGTAGCTCCCTCGACGCTACGTCCGTCCAAGGCGGATTCCGTAACCGGGTGGTCCCGGCCCAGGAACCTCTCGAAATCCCTGAGGCGTTCCGCCAGGAAGTCTTCTTCCATCTCCTCCGGGTGCGCTTCGATGCCCAGGAGCTGGGTCTTGATCTGGTCGAGTTGTTCAGCCGAGGCACCACCCTGCTGACCCTGGAGGTACTGGGTGGCGAAGATGGCCCGGATGAGGAGGGCTGATTCGGTGTTGCCCGGGGCGAGGCGAGAATAGGCCGAATACTCGGGGCCTAGGCTTGCTTTTTCCACTTGGATCTCTGCAAGATCCCGGATCACATGTGCCCATTCGGCGCTGAACTCCGGATTTCCCCCCAGGGCTGCCTGGAATTGACGCTCTCCGTCGGCCTTCCGGGCCAGAATGACAGGATCACTCAAGGCCTCGAGGCGTCCGGAGTTGGCCTTCAAGGAGTTGGAGAGCCCAAACATCTGGTTCCGAAGTCCCATGGCTTCACCCTCTTCGGGGTGGGCTTCGTAGAACCCCTTCATAATGGCCAGACGGCTTCCGAGGAAGGATTTCTGGGCCTTAACGGACACATCTCTCTGGAATTCCAGCTGGGCCACGGTGTTCAGTCGGTTGGTAGGCCCTGGATTCCCGATAACAAAAACCACGTCCCCTTCCTCGACTCCGTCCAGGCTCCAGCTGAAGAAGTGTTCGGTTTCCAGGGGCTCACCGT
>JBDHGR010000032.1:0-16191 GCA_039589815.1 Gemmatimonadota bacterium
AGTCCACTCTCCGCTCGGCGGTGAAGTAGATGATGAGCTTCTTCCGGTCGAACTGCCACTCGGCCTCGGTGACCTTCATCTTTAGGCCGTGGCGACCAACAAGGGTCGTCGCTTCTTCGCGGACGCGCTCTTCGTCGGTGCGAAGCTCTGCGAGGCGGCCGATTTCGGAGGGCTCTGCAATTCGAAGGACTCGCTTTTCCGGAACCGGCGTAGCACATCCTCCAGATGAACCCGAACACTTCCGTTCGGCGATGCTCCCAAGGGCGGTGACCTCCCCAAGATCCTCACCCCGGTCGGCTTCCACCATCACGTACGCCCCAGGGGATACGTCCGAACCCCGGTAGGCGTAGTAGTCCCGCCGCGTACCTTTGAACCGGATCTCGAGGAAGCTAACCATGACGCCGTCGCCTGAAGGACTGGCCCCTCATCGGGCCAGATGCTCAGGCCTTTCCCTCCCATTCCCCGATGGCTTCGAACTTCGCCTGCCTGTCCCGGACAAGGGTGTCCGGATCGAGGCCCTTCATCTCCTCGTGGTGCTTCAGTAACACCTCCTTGACCCTGCGGGCTGATTCGTCCCAATCGGAATGGGCTCCCCCTGGGGGTTCGGGAATGATCTCATCCGCGATGCCCCGCTCGAGGAGGTCCTGGGACGTGAGCTTCAAAGCCCGGGCCGCTTTCTCTCTTTCGTCCGCCGTCCGCCAGAGGATGGCCGCGCATCCCTCTGGGGAGATCACCGAATAGATCGAATGCTGCAGCATGAGGATCCGGTTGGTGACGCCGAGCGCCAAAGCCCCCCCGGAGCCGCCTTCGCCAATGACCAGGGATATGATGGGTACCCTGAGGCGTGCCATCTCCCTCAGATTCCGGGCGATGGCTTCTGCCTGCCCTCTCTCCTCCGCCCCTACGCCAGGATAGGCACCAGGCGTATCGATAAAGGTGATGATGGGCCGATGGAATTTCTCCGCTTGGAACATGAGGCGAAGGGCCTTGCGGTAACCTTCGGGATGAGGGGACCCAAAGTTTCGCCAGAGGTTTTCCTTCATGTCCCGGCCCTTCTGATGGCCGATGACCATTACGGAGTCCCCGTTCAGTCGGGCCCAACCGGCTACTACCGCCCCGTCATCCCGGTACCCTCGATCTCCGAAGAGCTCAACCCAGTCCGTGAAGATCCGGGCGATGTAATCCAGCGTATAGGGTCTCTTGGGGTGGCGGGCGACGTGGACCTGCTCCAGGGGAGTAAGGTTCTGGAAAATCTCCTCCTTCAGAACCTCCAGTTTCCGGCCGAGGATCCGGACTTCGTCCGACACGTCAATGCCTTTTTCCTCGGCCGTCTTGAGAAGTCCGTTGATCTGGTTCTTGAGCTCGACGATGTCCCGCTCGAACTCCAGGTGTAATGGAGTGGCCAAACCGCCCTCCTAGTGGGATGCCCCGTATCGATTTGATTCGGTTATTCTAACCGCTGTCCCGGGCCGGAGTGAAGCTTTCCGGTTCAGAGGTTCTGTCGGATGACCTCGAAGGGTTCCACGTCGGTGTACCCCAGAAACCGTCCCCAATATTGAGCGGTTGACCTGGCCAAACCCGGATCGAGGTGCGGTCGCCCTTCGACCTGATGTTGGAAATACGTGAGAGTGGCCATCTTCTGGTCCAGGAAGTCAGAGACGTCCTCGAAGAGGGTTGGGCGGAAATCCAGGGTTGTGGTGGCGGCCTGATAACAAAAGAGGCCAGTGGATTCGGTTCCCGATATCTCGGCGGCTGTGTAGACCTGTTGCCGGCTCTCCCGAACGTCGCTGGGGGAAGGGGCCAACATCAAATCCGGTTTCAGGACATGGAGCGCATCCTTCACCTGGATCAGAACCATGTCGGAGTCCGGTAGCTCGGGGGTGTTGGCGGGAGGCAGGTGGAGAGTAACGCCCATGACCTTACAGGCCCTTTCGGTGGCCACCGCCCGATCCTCGGCTCCAGATCCTTCGGCTCCCAAGGAGAGTACCAGGACGTGGACCTCATCCCCTCTAAGGGCGTGTTTCAGGAGAGTTCCCCCGCAGCCCGCTTCTACGTCGCCAGGGAACGCTCCGATTGCCAGGATGATCTTCGACCGGGAATCGGCTTCACTCTTTAGTTCCAGGAGGTCCCGGGAGAGGGTAATGAGCTCGTCCCCGTCTATGGGCTTGTTCAAGAACTCGGTGGCTCCCGCCCTGAGAGCGCCTTCACGGTGGTCCGATCCTCGATAGCCGGAGAGGGCAATGATGGGAGTGTGGGGTTGGTGCGCCTTGCAGGCCAGGATGACCTCGATACCGTCCCGCCCAGGGAGGTTGAAGTCTGTGACCACCATGTCCCAGCGGTTGTTCTCTACCAGCTGACACCCGCGGATACCGTCCTGGGCCAAGGTGACATCGACATTCCCATCCTTTCCCAGGATGGTGCGGATGAGAGTGGCATCGGCCAGGTTGTCCTCAACCAGGAGGACTTGGGCATTGTTCTCCACACCTTCGGACATCGTTCACGTTCCTTGAAGGGGCAGACAGGTCTTCTTCGGATACATGGTAATGAATCGAAGGGAAGCTGGCACGAAGTTTAAGGTGGTTTCGCCGAAGGAGTGCCCGGCAGCCTTAGGGCTTAACCCCCGCGTCGGCCTTCGGCTCCGGGACCAGGAACCAGACCATAATGCCCATCCCCAGGACGGCCACCGCCCCTAGCACCGTGTTGCTGGCGTAACCCAGATCGGCGTAGAGGGGCCCCGCTATCGCACCGCCCAGCCCGAATCCCACTTGTCCCAACGCTACGGTGAGGCTCATGAGGGAACCACGGTTCTGGTCGTGAACCAGGGCGGTGAGCAGAGCCGAAAACGGGCTGATACGCATGGCCACCAGGACCATGGTGAGAAAGAAGAGGGGGTAGGCCATCCATAGGCTCTTCACCAACACCGTGGTGGCCAGCATCACGAAAAAGAGTCCGACGCAGGAAAGGAGGACAATGACCTTCCTCCCGATCTTGTCGGAGAGTCGCCCTGCCTGGGGCCCAGAAAGCACGTTTGCTATTCCGCCGACCAGGAAAAGGCTCGCGATCTGGTTGGGGGAGAATCCAAGGCTCCTCTCCAACCAGGTGGGGAAATACACGATGTATACGGACACTCCCAAGAACATGAGGAAAAAGGCCACAGATGCCGCTGCGATCTCCTTCCGCTTCAGCATTGCCCAGTAGTCGGAGATGGCCCCCCGGATGGTCAGCTGGCCTTCCCGTTTTCGGATTGGGGGTTGAGGTAGCCGAAACCATAGGAGGATAAAGGTGAGTCCCATGGTTGCGGCGAAGAGGTAGAAGGGCGCCTTGAACCCGAACTGGCCCGCCAGCACCACCCCGAGGGGAATCCCGAAGATCTGTCCGAAAGCCGAACCACTCATCACCCAGCCCAGGGCCCATCCTCGGCGGTTGTACGGGAAGTAGTCACCGATGTAGGAGACGGCCGCCCCGCTGAGGACTCCTCCGGCCACGCCGGAAAAGACCCTTACGGCCAGGAAGGAGAAGTAATCCACCACCAGGAAGTGGCAGACGAGGGACACAGACATGATCCCAGTCCCCATGAGGAGGATGCGGCGCCGACCGATTCGGTCCGAGATGGGACCGGAGATGATGGCGAACAGGCCCACCATGAGGGAGTAGGCCGTGATGAGGGTCCCCAGAAGGGTGTCGGCGATGCTCAACTCCTCTCCGATCTGAGGTAGGATCGGAGAGATGATCATGATCTGGCTGCTGGCGGAAAAAACCAGCAACCAGAGGGAGAGTACGATCAGGTACGGAGACGTCCGACGAGTGTTCAATCCTACTCGGTTTCCTTGTGCACCATATGGGCGCTCCGTTGAGCCGTCGGTAGGACGACGAGGTCCAGGATGTTCACATGTTCGGGGGTGTTCACCACGTAGGTGATTATGTCGGCGATGTCTTCGCCGGTGAGGGGCTGGAACCCCTCGTATACCGCTTCGGCCCGGGTCTTGTCCCCGTGGAAGCGCACTTCCGAGAACTCGGTCTCCACAGCGCCGGGATCGATGCTGGTCACCCTGATGCCTGTTCCCATGAGATCCAGGGCCATGCCTTCGTTCAGGGCTCTCACTGCATACTTGGAGGCGTTGTAGACGGCCCCTTTCTGATAAACCTGATGCCCCGCAATGCTCCCGATGTTCACTATGTGCCCGGAGTCTCTCTCCACCATTGCCGGTAGAATGGACCGGGTCATGTACAAGAGGCCCTTCACGTTGGTGTCGAGCATCTCCTCCCAATCTTCCACCAGTCCCTCATGGAGGAGATGAAGCCCCAGCGCCTTGCCTGCGTTGTTCAAAAGGACGTCGGGCACGGCATGATCGGCGACGAGCTCCGCCACAAACGCCTCAACGGCCTCCCGTTCCCTGACATCCAGAACCTTCGTACGGACCGTGACGCGGTGCTCCCTTTCCAAGGTGGTCTTGATTCCCGCCAACCTGTCTTCCCGGCGGGCGCAGAGGACGAGGTTGGCACCGAGGGACGCAAAGGCTCGCGCGGAGGCCTCACCAATCCCGGCGGATGCGCCGGTGATTAGGACGGTTTTTCCCTTGATTCGATTCATGATCGTCATGGTCGAGTGGGGATTCCGGGAGCGAGCTGGATCTCCAAGGTGATCCCGGGTTGAGACGACACAATGTCCCATGAGAGCGTCGATCCCACAAGCGGAAGCGCCGGATGAGCCCCATTGGGCGACGCGACCCTGGCCCCGGGAGCGGGCGGGTTGAATCTTCCGGACGGGAGTGATGAGCCCATGGCCTATCGGTTTCTGGCAGACCTTCTTGTTGCCGTACACCTGATCTTCGTCCTCTTCGTAGTCCTTGGAGGGGTCTTGGTCCTCTGGCGGCGTTGGGTAGCGGTGCTCCACCTTCCGGCGGCGGTTTGGGGTGTGCTCATCGAGATATCCGGCGGGGTCTGCCCCCTCACTCCCCTGGAGGTCCGGTTCAGAATCGTCGGTGGCCAGGCAGGGTACACCGGCGGATTCGTGGAGCACTACCTCATCCCCATCCTCTATCCATCCGAGTTGACCCGGCAGCAACAGATCTGGATGGGAGTGGCCGTCGGCCTGCTCAACCTCTTTCTATATGGGGTGGTTCTCTGGAAGCACCTTCGGGGAAGAGAAGGACCCCCGAAACCCGAGGTTTAGAGACTTGGGCCGGGAGTGCCTGATCTGATGGGTTCCTAGTCGGAGAGGAAGAGTCCCGGCCGAAGAGAAACGCAGGTGAGGATTGGGGCCAAGGCATCGTCCATGTCCGCCTCCCACCGATAATCGTCCAGGAAATACCGATGAACCCGCTCGATCCGGTCCCTCCAGACGCCTTGGGCCTGCAGGCCGATGGTGGCGCTGAAGTTGGCAAGAGCCAGGCGGTTGGCCCGGACGGGTCCGTCCCAGGGTTCCGGGAGGTTCCTCCGAAAATATCCCGGGGGATCCACCCAACGGGCGTCCATGGTCGCAAGCGTGCGTTCGCGGAGGGCCAGTGCCCAGGGTTCTTCGGGGAAGAAGTGGGTGATCCAGAGAAGGAGACCCAGGTCGACACCGTGGTCCGGGGCCAGTGACTGGTAACTCTTGAGGACCATGCCCTCCAATTCTTCGATTTCGGGCCCCAGGGCGTCGGCGCCCACCTGCCGGTACACAGCAAGCCCCAGGAAGACCTCGAGGAGCCCGGGCCCGAATCCTGGAAAGGGACGGGAGAGATCCTCTTCCATACGGGGAATGATCCCTGCCCCGGGGCGGACGAATGGGGCGTGAATCTCCCTGACCAGATCAAGGGCCCGGTGGCGGTATTGAGGAAGAATCTGGCCAAGTCTGTGAAGCGCAAAAACCCAGAGGGCCAGGGAGCGAAAGGTCTGGCCGCGGCCATCCACTCGCTCAGCGGTTCGGATCCCCTTTCTTCGGCCAAGGACCCGGTCGACCTCCCGGGCTACCCATTCGGCCTCGGCCAGAACTGAGTCTTCCTTCAGCTCCCCGTGAATCGATGCAAGGCAGATGACGCCCAAGGCATCGGTCCAGAGATCCCTTGGACCGTGGGGCCAGATCCCATAATCCCTGACCCAGGCCAGACGGTCCAAGACCAGGTCCAGGGATCGATCCGTGGGTTTGACCTGAGATGACACGGGTTTCCCCCCAAACACACATTGCGGCGCCCCGAAAGACCTCACCCTGAAGCCGCCGGGGAAATCGACCCACTCGATCTGTCTCAGGTCGAGACAGATAAGCTCTTTGACCATCGCGAACGGAGGTTTCAGGTCGACGTTTCCCGGGCCTTACCGCAACTCCCGTACCTTTCTTTGAGAAAAGGCTTGCTAGTTGGAGGGAACCGGCCGTTATTCAGCTTCTTCGGGGCTTCCCGTTCAGAATCTCAGGAGGGAACATGAATGAATTCGCAGGGGTGCGGCACTTCCGTTGGGACAAAATGGAAAAAGAGAAGGTCACCGATGTCATCCACCGGAAGGTGATTTCTGGAGAAAAGGCCATGTTGGCTCAGATCTTCCTTCAGAAAGGGGCGGTGGTCCCAATGCACTCCCATGAAAACGAGCAGCTTACCTACCTTCTGGAGGGAACTCTCAAGTTCTGGATTGGCGAGGAACGGCAGGAGTTGATCCTCCGGGCCGGGGAAGTGCTTCATCTCCCGTCCAAGGTTCCACACCAGGCCGAGGCGCTGGAGGACTGCATCGATGTAGACGTTTTCAGTCCGCCGCGGCAGGACTGGTTGGACGGGACGGACGACTATTTCCGAAAGTGATCCGCTACCGTCCGCGGATCCGGTCGATCGAATGGAGCTTACCGGCTGTTAGTCAGGAGTGGACAATGGATCTTGGGTTGAAGGGAAAGGTGGCCCTGGCGGCGGCGTCCAGTGCGGGCATTGGGCGTGCAATAGCCTTGGCTTTGGCGGCGGAGGGCACGGATCTGGTGATCTGCGCTCGCAACGAAGCCTCCCTGGGGGAGGTTCGGCTCGAGTTGGAGAAGATCGGTGCCCGGGCGGTGGCCGTTCCGGCTGATCTGACCGAACCGGATGATGTGGAGAGGGTGGTAGAAGCGGCTCATGAGACGTTCGGCAGGGTGGATGTCCTTGTGACGAACACCGGAGGGCCTCCAGCAGGCCCCTTCGAGGCTCACACCCCAGAGGACTGGGAGAGGGCCGTGCGGCAGAACCTCTTCAGCGTCCTTAACCTCGTTCGGGAAGTACTGCCCGGGATGCGGGACCGGGGTTGGGGTCGGATCATCAACGTCACGTCCATCGCCGTGAAACAGCCCTCGGACAATCTGATTCTGTCCAACGCTGTTCGGGCGGCAGTGACTGGCTTTGCCCGGACTCTGGCCACCGAAACCGCCGCTGACGGGATTACCGTCAACAATGTGCTGCCAGGATTCACCAGGACCGGGCGCCTGACGGAACTCGCGCAGAAGCGAGCTGAGATCAAGGGGGTGGAGCCGGAGGATATCTGGGCGGGCTGGCATGCGGAGATTCCCATGGGGCGGGTGGGCGAACCCGGTGAGTTGGCAGCCCTGGTGGCTTTCCTCGCTTCGGAGCAGGCGAGCTACATCACAGCCCAGTCCGTTGCCGTGGACGGCGGCTGGATCAAATCCCTTTTCTAGGAATCTCTGCTTCAGACCTTGAGTCAGGGGCGACTTCAGCCAGGAGCACACCATGTCGACAGGACTCACGGGGGCCGATTGGATTTGGAAGGACGGGGAGTTTATCCCCTGGGGGGATGCCAAAACCCATATCCTGAGCCTGGCCGTTCAATTCGGGTCGTCCGTGTTCGAGGGAATCCGGTGTTACGAGACTGCGGAGGGACCAGCCATTTTCCGGCTGGAGCCCCACATGCGGCGCCTCTTCGACTCGTGCCAGATCTACCGAATGGCTCCGGAGCAGAGCCGGGAGGAGCTGACCGATGCGTGCCGCGAGGTCGTGCGGAAGAACGGGCTCCGGGACTGTTACATCCGCCCTATGGTGGTACGTGGATACGGTTCGGCGGGCATGGATCCATCGGCGAGCCCGGTGGAGACGTATATCTGTGCCTGGCCCTGGGGGACTTATCTGGGTGAGGGTGCCCTGGAAAAGGGAGTGGACGTCTGCGTGTCCAGCTGGATGAGAGCGCATCCCAACACCTTCCCGGTCCAATCCAAATCAGCGGGCCACTACAACGCCGCACAGCTCATGAAAATGGAAGCCCTGGCCAATGGATATGTGGAAGCCATCGCCGTGGGTCCAAACGGCCTTGTCTCGGAAGGGAGCGGCCAGAACGTGTTCCTGGTCCGGGAGGGATCGATCCTGACCCCGTTCCTGGACGGCACGAACCTGACGGGGATCACCCGGGACAGCGTCATCCATATTGCCCGTGACCTTGAAATCGAGGTCCGGGAGGGTCTTGTAGCCCGGGAGGCACTCTACACGGCTGACGAGTTGTTCTTCACGGGGACGGCTTCCGAGGTGACGCCGATCCGAACTGTAGACCGGATCACCGTCGGGGAGGGGAGGGCGGGACCCGTAACCTTGGCCATCCAGAAGCGGTTCATGGAGACGGTCAAAGGAGAAGTGACAGATACCCGGGGTTGGTTGGATCTGGTGGTCTGACCCATGGCCGAGGCTAGCAAGCTCCGGCGGTTGGACCATCGCATACGGCGCTCCAAACGCTCCGGGAAGATTGTGGTCGTGGGGGTATTCCTGGTTTCTCTCGTCTTCGCAGTGGTCCTGACCCAGGGGCTTTCTCTGGCGATTGACGAGGGGGAAGAAGGTCTGGTCGTTCGGGCCCTGGTGGGTTTGAGTCTACTCGTGGGACTGAATCTCTTTTCGGTTGTATTGATCCGGCGACAACACAGACTGTTGGACGAGGCCCGGGAGGAGTTGGAGACGTTGGTGACCGGGGATCCATCACCCTAACCGGGGCTGTTCCTCGGGGGCCACGGGATGAACGGGCTCGTCCGCTCCATATACTCCCGGTATCCCTCCCGGCGTTCGGCCAGCGCTTTCTCCAGCATCGGCACTCCGGAGACCTTGATGAGGAAAAAGGTCATGAGCAGGGGGCTGAAGAAGGTCATCCAACCCCCGGGAGTCGCCACCGCCACCAGGAACACTCCCCACCAGATCAGGGAATCACCGAAATAATTGGGGTGCCGGGAGTACCTCCAAAGGCCCTGATCCATGACCCGCCCCTTGTTGGCCGGATCGGAGAGGAACCTGCGGAGCTGTCGGTCGGACAGGGCCTCAAACCCGAACCCTGCCCCCCAGATGCCCAACCCCAAGAGGTCCAGGACCGTCAGGCCCGCGGGGAGCCTGGACGTCCCGGCGACCTGAACGGGCAGGCTGATTGCCCAGATCAGGACGGCCTGGAGGAGGAATACCGTGACCAGGCTCCGTAACGGAAAGGAGGTCGGGCGTTCCGCTCGCATCGCGGCGTAACGGAAGTCCTCTCCCTTGCCGATCTTCCGGAGGGCGATATGGAAGGTCAGACGGCCCCCCCAAATGACGGTCATGCCTGTGACAAGGACCTTCCTGGGCAATGCGCCGTCGGCGAGGAGGAAGGTGCTGAGGGCGATGAAAGCCCCGGTAGCGCCCCAGAGAATATCTACGATGCTAACGTCCTGGAGCCGGAGGCTTACCGTCCAGGCGGCTACCATGACGGCGCAGGCCAGGGCCAGGTTGATGCTGAGGAGTGGGACCAGGGATTCCATGATCGGGGCTCCGGGTTTCGTCAGGGGTATTGGAAGGATGGCCTGGAAGAGCTTTGGTTGGAAGGGCTGGGTGGGCCCGCCAGGGACCCGGGCTGGGGCTTGCCATTCAATTGACTCTGACGCCAGTTCTCTGGAAACGAGGTTGAAGTAAATGGAGTACGAAAAGGAAAGGGGGATTCTCATGGCGGGAAAGATGGAGCTCAGTCGGAGGGAGTTCATCGCGGTATCCATGTCCGCTGGCGTGGCGGCTGCGGCTCCCGTTTCCGTTCTCGGGGCGCCGGCGGTCCACGCCTACAGGCGTGCGGCTCCCTTGGTGATCTCGGACATCAGCGGGTACCGTTTTAGGAACGGCGGTCCCGAGAACTCGGTTGAACGGGCGTTTCGAGGAATCACCGACGGTGACGATGTTTTGGATGCACTCATGGCCGGAGTGAATATCCCCGAGCTGGACCCTGAGGAGACCGGCATCGGTTTTGGAGGGCTGCCCAACGCCGACGGGGTGGTTCAGTTGGACTCCTGCTGTATGCATGGGCCGAGGAGGCAGGCCGGTGGGGTGGCGGCCCTGGAGGGTGTGCGGACGCCCTCCCTGGTGGCGAAAGCCGTCATGGAAAACACCGACCATCATCTTCTCGTAGGGAAGGGGGCCCAGGACTTCGCCCGACAGCTCGGGTTTCCTATCGAGGACGATCTGAATACGCCGAAGTCTCGGGAACGGTGGCTGGAGTGGAAGAGGCGGATCGATCCGGATCACTTCCTTGACCCCGTAAAGAGGAGCCGAATCGGTTACGGGGTAGGACGGGAAATGGTGAGGGAAGGACTCCTTGACGCCGACTCCTTCTGGGGCACCACGAACTGCAACGGGATCAACGCCCAGGGGGAGATTTGCGGCGTCACCACCACCAGCGGTCTGGCATGGAAGATTCCGGGGAGGGTCGGGGATTCCCCCATACTCGGGGCCGGCCTGTATGTGGATGGAGAGGTGGGCGCAGCTGGGTCCACGGGGCGGGGTGAGGCGAATCTTTATAACCTCACCTCTTTCCTGATCGTCGAATTCATGCGGCAGGGGAAACACCCCAAGGATGCTGGGATGGAGGCTCTTCGCCGCATTAAAGGAAACACCGTGGAGGGAAGGCTGTTGAACGACCGGGGGGAGCCGAACTTCGACATCCGCTTCTTCATCCTGAACAAGACGGGCGAACATGCCGGGGTGGCCATGTACGGAGCCCGGGAGAACCAGTATGCGCTCTGCACCGAGAATGGCTCGGAAGCTCGGCCCCTGGAGGGGCTTTTAGAGGGGTCTCCAGACAGTTGAAGCCGGGAGGAACGATCGACGTGACCACGGAAGACCAAAGGCCCCATCGCCGGTGCCTTTTCTGCCACAACCCCTTCGCCGAGGGGTGGCGATTCGGTAATCTCCCGCCTGCCTGGAGACTGGCCTTCGATTCCGGTCGGGGTCGAATCTGGGTTGTCTGCGACTCCTGCTACCGCTGGAACCTCTGGCCCCCGGAGGACCAGGGGGGCGCGCTCCCGGCATTGGAGCGGGTGACCCAGGATCGTGGACAGATCCTCGTTCGCACGGAGAACATCACCCTCCTGGCCGTAGGGGAGATGATTCTCATCCGTGTGGGGGAGGCCACCCTCCAAGAACGGGCTTGGTGGAGGTACGGTCGAGATGTTCTCACGCGGGAGAAGGCCTACCGGAGCGCTGGGGCCCGCCTGAGCGCTTATGCCTATGGCGCTCTGGCGGCGGTGGCGGAGAGCGTGGGGTTGGGGGATAGGAACTTCAAGGTGCGTTTTGAAGAGGGGATGACCGAGGAGGTCCTGCGTTGGAGGCGGTTCGGGTGGGCGGCCTGGTTCGGTAGGTTGAAGTGCCCCTCCTGCGGTAGCTTCCTTCGGGCCGCCCGATTCGACCTCTCATGGTGGTTCTGCCCGAAGCTGGACGAATCAGGGAAGTTGGCCCTGGGGGTGCCATGTCCCAGGTGCGACCCCTGGACCCCAGAGAAGATCTATCATCTACAAGGCTATGAGGCCGAGAGCGTTCTCCGGCGGGTCTTGGCCTACCAGAACATTTCCGGGGCTGGAGAGAGGGCCGTGGAGGAAGCAGTGAAGGAGGTGGAGAACGCCGGGTCTCCAGAAGCTTTCATGAAATCGGTGCTCCGGGAAGGTCCTTTCCTCAGGGAGCTGTCTTTCCCCCAGGCCGTGGCTCTGGAGATCTCGTTGAACGAAGGGGTGGAGCGCCGAGCCCTGGAGGTGGAGGCCCGAGGTCTGGAGTTCATGTGGCGCCGTGAGGAGGAGTTGGCACGGATCATGGACGAGGAGTTGGACCCCAGAGGCCTCCGATCCAAATGGAGGGCCCGCGTGGAGGGAGGACCGCCGGCCGAGTTCTAGAGACCTTCTGGCCAATCTCTGTGGCGCCGGCCCCCGGGAGGCGCTCCCTCCTATCTTTTCCCTGGGGGCCCGGAGGAGACCGGTTGGAGCCGGTAGGTCCGGACGACCCGGGGTCCGGTATCGGGAAGCTCCAACATGAGGATCCTCCCCTCGGGCTCCATCGAGTCCCCAATTCTTGCTTCCTCGGTTCCTACCACTTCCACGTTCTCGCCTCGGAGGTGGATCCCGGTCCTCGCTCCACCCTCCCCCTCCATGGTGACGAGCCAATCCTCTCCATCCCGGGTGAAGTCCAGGATCCTGTTCCCACCGCTGGGGCTTCCCGGGGGCAGATCGCCGTCGTGCCACTGATAGACCTCCAGCCCCCCTGTCCACCGGAATTCCAGGTGGACCGGGTAATCCTCTCGGAGGGTGAAGGTGACCTCATGCTGCAGATCGTGGGGGCCCTGGGCCTGCCGACCCCGGCCCCTTCCAAGGTTTCCCCCCATCCGGACCTCTCGAGCTCCGAGAGGGATGCCCTGGATGTAGGTGAGCTCCACATCGGGTCCGTCGCAGGAAATGTCCACCTCCACCGTCTCGCCGTTCCTCCGGTAGTCGAGTCCTATCCGTGTGTCCCCCACCCAGAGGTTGCCGACGTGGAATTCCCTCCACCCAGGGTAGGGCTGGGGGGCGAGGGTGGCCCTTCCTCTGGGGGCGTCGGGTTCCCACCCCAGGAGTCCCCTGACCAAGGGTGTCACCATCATGGAGGAGGCGAAGAATTGGTGAGGCACGGTGGCGTCCAGCGTCTGGTAGAAGGCTCCGGACAGGTTCTCCGGATGGCGCCCCAAGCTCCAGTCAGCATGAAGGCGCCAGAGGGCCCAGAGGAGGGGGTAACCGGCCCAGGGCCTCCGGTACCGGTACTGCCCCCAGGCCACGAATCCGGTCATGAAAGGCCAAACCATGCCATTGTTGTAGTGGAGGGGATCGTAGAGCTCGCTTTCGGTGGAGAGGAGTCGGGCTCCCCAACTGGAAGAGATGGCGTCCCGGGCGAGATGCGAGAGGGTACCCCCTGCTTCGGTTTCATCGAGGAGGCCGAAAGCCAGCGCGGTGGCAGGCCAGGCCGTCAGGTTGCTATTCGTTCCACCGCCCTGGAGAATCCCGAATGCGTGGTACCCTTCCTCAGGCATCCAATACCGGCGGTTCAGGGTTTCTCGAGCGCGGGCAAAGAGGGCTTTCGCCTCGGAGGCCAGAGCATCCTCTGCCAGGGCCTGCGCCAGCTCCTGGGTCCCCTGGAGGGCGGCGGTCCACACTGCTGCCAGGTAGATGTCCTGGTGGATACCCTCACCCAGGCCACCGACTTCGATGGCTCCCAGTCCACCGGTGGTGTTTTCGATGATGCCGTCTTCGTCGGTCTCCACGGAGAGGCACCAGTGGTAAGCCCGCTCATAGGCCGGCCAGAGCTCTCGAACGAGGGCGTCGTCCCCCGTCGCCCGCCAGTAGTGCCAGAGGGCCAGCATCCAGTAGGGTGTGGTATCGGCGTGGTAGTAGGCGTAAGGGAACTCTTTGAACCAGGGGATCTGCGCAGCCGACTGGCTGATCTCGTGGGGGATCTTTCCGTCCCCTCGCTGATACCGGGCCAGAAAGCGGAGGCCTTCCGCCACATCTTCCCACTGGCCGGTGGCATCCATCGCCAGGGTGTTGATGGCGGCATCCCCGCCGAAAAACCACCCGAACCCAGGCCTGAGGCTGGTTCCGGAGAGGCCCCAACCAGCCACCAGGCCGCACCCCAGGTCGGGATTACAGACCTTCTGCTCCGCCAGGTTGAGCTTGGCCCACTCGAAGATCTCAGAGGGGATTGATGTACCCGAATCTCGAGAATGGGGCGATGCCGACGGGATTTGAGGCTCTCCTGGGTCCCCTTCCGCCTGGAAGTAAAGGGATTCTCGCAGAAGGTCTCTTGCCCGTCCTTCAATGACGTGGGGGAGAAACGGATCCCTGTCGAAGAGTCGCCAGTAAGTGTTCAGAACCTCCACCCGGGGGGCCGTGGCGCCGGCGATCCCGATTGGAATCAGCTCCTCCTTCGCCCGGTCCCGGTCCACGGGGATCACAAAGACAGAGGGCGCCTCTGCCAGCCGATGGGCCGGATGGGCCGAGGCCTCCAGGGCCCACGGGGAGCCGATGACAGCGTTCCTCTCGCTGAGGCTCTCCGAAAGAACGAAGACCCTGCTCTCCTGGTCCCAGTAGAGGTATTGACCGCCGAATCCGCCGGGCCAGGCGTCCTGGAGAACCGGCTTGAACTCCACCTGGATATCCAGATCCAACACTGCATCCACCTCCAGGAGGATGAGGATGCCCGGAAGATCTGGAGGGGCGAAGATGTGCTGTCGCACAACGAAGGCTTCATGGCTGTAGAGGACCTCCACATAACCGGAGGAGGCACCCACCCGGGTTGCCACCCGCTCCCCCGGGATGGGCTCGGCATACTGGGGGATGGAAAAGCTCAGCCGTATGTCCCTGGCCACCTTGATTGGGTGGATCCAGACTTCCCCCTCACCGGTCTCCGATCCCAGCCAGGCCACTCTCGTGCCAACGGCGCCGAGGTATTCCCCTGCTCTGGCGGGCCCTTCAAGGCGGAAGGGGATGGCCGGACTTCGATCCCATCGCGGGAGATGGATCTCGGTGGGGTCGGTGGCCGCAGGAATCTCCTGTGCCCTGCCATCAGGCGGGAAGATGAGATCGGCCACTGGCGTCGAGATGGACAGGAGCAGCACGGCTGGGACAGACCGCCATCGGACCGAACCGGTGTGAGAAGAGACGGACACAATCGTTCCTCCCAGGGGTTATCGGGGTCGCCGGTGTGTGGAAGCTGACCTAATTTGCCCTGCCGAGCCGGGTCCGGCCAACTGTCGGTGTCCCGCGAGCCCGGTGAAACCGGTGGATGATGAAGCTCCGTAGGGAGGGGAAACCGCTCATATGGGTTCTGACAGGGGCATTCCGCCGAGATGGAGTCGAACCAAACCAGTGTTCACCGGTACTTGAAACATGAACGGTATGGCCGAATCATGCTCCGCAGATTTGGCCCAACTCCCATCAGGTCGAGGACGAGCTCATGACCCATTGGGTCCGCCGCCTACTCATAGCAAACGTCGTCGTCTTCTTGTTGACGTCGTCCGGGACTCTGGACCCGAACCTCTTGGCCCTTTTCCCCGGGGCCATTCTTTCCCGACCCTGGGGAGTCTTCACCTACATGTTCGTCCACGCCAACTTCATGCATCTTCTCTTCAACATGATCGGGCTCTTCTTCTTCGGACCTCGCTTGGAGATGCAGTTAGGTGGGAGGTCGTTCCTCAACCTCTACCTCCTCAGCGGCTTCGGCGGGGCGGCTTTCTCATTCCTCTTCGCCCGGCACGCAGGTGTTGTGGGGGCTTCCGGAGCAGTCTTCGGAGTGCTTCTGGGTTTCGCGTACTTCTGGCCGAGGGAAAGGATCTACATCTGGGGAATCCTCCCGGTGGAAGCTCGTTGGTTGGTGGGTGCCCTAACGGCAATGTCCCTCTTCAGCGGGTTTTCTGGTGCTGACGCGGGAACCGCCCATTTCGCCCACCTCGGGGGGTTCGCGGTGGGCTACGCGTATCTTCGGTGGAGGAAAAGGAAGTATCTGCGGCAGTGGAAACCCATGGCCACGCCCAAGGAGCAGCTGGCCAAAGCGGCCCGGCGTACCGGAGACCGGGAATCCCTACGGCGTTGGCAGACCATCCGTGTTGAAGCACTTCACGAAATCAACCGGGAGGAGGTCGAACGCCTTCTGGCAAAAGCCAAGGAGTCGGGGGCCGGGACCCTTACCCCTGAGGAGAAGGCCATGCTGGACCGGTTCGCCACTCCCCACTGATCAGGCTGTCGGGCCGGCCGCTGGGCCGGCCGCTGGGCCGGCCGCTGGGCCGGCCCCCGTCTCTTCTTTTGTCAGAAGGGTTTGTAGTTCGCCAGGATCGCACCAAAGAGGGCCAGCAGTGGGAGGATGAGAAGGAGGGTCTGGGCGAGAGCCTGTTTCCTGTAGGGAAAAGCCACGAGACCTCCGAGAATGAGCCAAAGGGCCAGCTTGGCCCATATCCACCCCGGCAAGAACCCGG
>JBDHGR010000033.1:0-16062 GCA_039589815.1 Gemmatimonadota bacterium
CCATGTCCGGTATCATGACAGTCCCAGCACGTGTAGCCGCCGGTGGCGTTGTGGGAAGCCGAGGTCCAAAGAACGTCGTCCACGGCGTAGGGGGAGTGGCCGTCGCTGAATGGGAGGCCTCCGCCTGCGGCATCGGCATCGTGACACGCCAGGCAAAACGCTTCGAGTTTTGCCGCCTCCGTGGCACTGGTTCTGGGATCATCGAGGAGCTGGATCGATGGGCCGCCGTCTGCATCCTTTAGCCAGATGTAGCCACTTTGGTGGCTCGTCTGATCGTGGCAGGCCTCGCAATCGGCGTCAGGTATGGAGTCCGGAGTGAGGCCGTTGGGCAGAGACTCCCAATCCACGTGATGGCTAGATCGGTCGAACTCGGCTACGATGGCCCTCCGCCCGCCGACGGGTACCCCATCGCTGTTGTCCTGTGGACTGGCATGGCAGGTCGTGCAGCCACCGCCGGCACCGGCGAATCCACCCTCATGGGTGTGGCACGTCAGGGTACAGGTGGCGCCGGCGTTGTGCGTTCCCGCGCTCCCATCGTTCCTGTGTTGGTCCGTCGCGGTATGGCATACCTCACAAACCCCATCGTACAACGCGTCTCCATCCGCGAAGGAGTTTGCAGCGGGTTGGCCTAGATCCGTTCCGCGGCTAAGGAAGGTCACCGCTCTGTTGCCGCTAAGAGGTGTGGGCATGCCGTCCTGGATCATGGCCAGGTTCGGGCCCGCTTCCCCTTCGTGGTTGTGGCAGTCCCAACAGGCTGTCGGGTCCCTACCCAGGGAGGAATGCTTCGATCCGTCGTGGATGCCGAAAGGGCCCTTAGGAACGGGGACCTGGACCCCGTCCCGATCGACAAAATCAGGGCCCACATCACTGTGGCACCCCTGGCACAGGTCCACGTTGACGTCCCTCTGGGTCAGCTGGCTGAATGCCCCTCCATGGAGGTCGTGGCAGAAGCTGCAATTGTGGAGGGGCTCCTGCCCAGCCAGTGACCCTCTACTGCCCGTTGGGCCCGCGGGCAAGAGGGAGACCATAGCCACCATGGCAGACATGGCGAACAACCGGCGGGCCGTCATTGGGCCACTCCGGGGAAGCTTTCGACAGACGCCGTCCCATTGCTGACAACAAAAAGGTCGGTGTTGCCGAGCACTTCCACGTCGGCGGGTAGGCGGAGGTGAGGGCGACTGCCGACTGTCCCAACGGGCGAGAGGGAGGCCAGCTCGAACGTGAGAACCTCTCCCAAGAGCAAATCAGGAACGAAGAGACGCTCCCCGGTGAGGTCCAGGCCGCCGGGTCGGGAGAACCCCCCGGAGCAGCCAAGCATTCCGCAGTTTCCGGCTCCAGAGATGGAGCCGATAAAGACGCCATCGTACCCAAAAACCTTCACATGGGCAGTGCCTCCGGAGGAGCTCCCAAAATCCCCCCAGTCGCTCACAAACACCTTTTCGGAGGTCGTATCGATCGCCAAACCCATGGGGGTGAAGAGTTGATCCCCACCCGGTCCTTTCGACGAAATGGCCTGCCGAAAAGTGCCAAGGGTGTCGAAGACCAGGATTTGCCCCGCCTGCGCGTCGGAGACAAATACCAGGCCTCGGGCCTGGTCCCCGGCCAGATCAGAAGGTTCCCGAAGACTCGGGGTGCGAAATGAGGTGAGGAACGATCCGCCATCGGATTCGTAAACATCCACAGTCCCCGATGTCTTGTTCCCCACGAAGATCCTTCCCCCGATTAACGCCACTCCTGAGGGCTTCCCACCCAACCGGATGCTTTGGTCGGCCTCGAGAGTCGCGGGGTCCACTCGTAGAAGCATTCGGTGCCGCGCGTCGGCGATCAGCAGAAGTCCGGCCGGAGTGCTGGCCATGCGGACGGGCGAGAGCATCCCACCACGGGGTGGGCCACCTTGGAAGGAGGGCTCTACCGGGTAAGGGCCCGGGTCACATAACCCTTTCTTGGCCTGGCCTGGGGGACAGCCAGGTTTGATACCCAGGGTCGGGTCCGTGACCATTTCGCCCTCTGGGGAATCCATGCACGCCCCCAAAAGCCACGCCCCGCCCAGCATCGCCACCAGCAATGCCGAGGGGAGAGTCGCTTTGGGTTTGGTCCGCAACATCGGGATTCCTCCTACACGTTGATGGTCGGTGAGGAAGGGCAGCAGGGTTCTCCTCGCTTTCTAAAAGAGCGTGCGCGGTTCTGGCACAGGCCCCTGACTTCAGCGACGTAGAATATCATTCCTGGCACTCCTCAGTCGTGGACCGGATGACAGGTGATGCACCGGCCCGCAGGTGGCTGGAAATGCCCCCTGGGAGCCTGGAGAGAGATGTTCTCGCCCCGCCACTTCTCGAGGGACACCGGGATGCCCCCATGACATGTATTGCAGACGAGATCCGGATCCCTCTTTGCCAGAAGGGCCAGCTCACTGCCCCCATGCATCCCATGACAGTCCGTGCATGCCAAACTCCGGTGACCCGGGCCTCGGTGGAGGGTCCATTCGTGGCAACCTCCACAGAGACGGCGCTGAGCCTCATTGTCTGGAACTCCTCCAAACCGGTCGTGAGGATCGTGACAGGTCGTGCATTCCAGAGTGTGATCGTCGAAGGGGTCCAGCCGATTCCCTAAGATGGGGGATCGGGTGATCCTCGGATCCCTCACGGAAGTATCCACCAACCCCCTGCTCCGGTCAGTCACCCGGCCCAGGGGATGGTCGTCAGAAAGGTCGGTCTGAAGGTATATTCCTTCGGCCACGGACACAGCAGCGCCACCCACGAACTCGGGTTGGCGAGCGCGTACATTCTGGGACACATGACACCGCAGGCAGGAGCGGGACACGGGACTGGGATCGGTGGCCCCGGGTGAGTCCTGGCCCCAGAGCTGGGGAAGGAAGCCGGTCCGCAGGGCATAGCTTCCGCCGGCACTGATCCCCAGCCTGTCTTCCGGATGGGAGCCGTGACAAAAACCACATCCGGTGTTCTCCAGGGCCAACCCTTGCACCAACTGGTCGGGGTGCTGGCCTCCGAGGGGCCCAGGCCCCGATAAAAGGAGGATCAAGGCGGTTCTAATGAGCCAGCGTTGGGTTGACCGAGGCATGACTCAGAACCTCCTCCCTACCCGCACCAACAGGCGAGTTTCGCTCCGCATTCTCTCCAGTCCATCACGCCACGCGTTGTTGTCGGCCCTGGCCTCGATCCGAAGCTGTCCGTATTGCCATTCGGCATTTGCCCCCCAGCCGACGAACCTCTCCCGTAGGGTCTCTTCCTGGTGCCAGTCGTACATGTACACGTCCCCGCCCACCCGCACCGAAGGGTGGGGGGTCCATTGCAGGCGGGCCGTGCCTTGCACGTTGTCGAAATCCACTCCCTCGCCCGTCCGTCGGAGGAGATTCCCATCCACCGATCCCTCCAAACCTTTGGGAAGGCGGAATCCGATGGCGCCCCGGGCGCCGTAGGAGGTGTACTCAAAGAGGTCCGATTCCTGCCGGGAATGATAACCGGAAAGGTTCAGGCTCATGGGGCCCGCAGGCATATCCAGAGCCACACCGCTCTCCAGGTTGTCGAGATTGGTGAGGGAGCTGATGAGACCCGGGGTCAGCTCTTCTGTGGCACTCTGGATCGAGCGCCGGTGGTAGAGGGTCAAGCCCCAGCGGTTTCCCAACCTGAGGTTGACCCCGTACCGGGCGATCCAAGCCTCGGCTTCAGCCCCCGGGACGACCTGAAAACGGTAGTCGGCCAGAAGGACCGTCCCCGGCTCGATACGACCTCCAGGGAAAGCGAAAACCTCCAGGAGGGGGCCGGTCTCCACCAGCCTGTAGTCGAGCCCCTCCTGGAAGAGGATCGCTCCGCCCTCCGACCTCAGGACAAGGCTCTCCCGGTCCACAAAGGCCTCCTCAAGGGCGAACCGAAGGGTTTCCCCAATCCGGTGCTCTTCCCCCACCACCACGAACCACGCCTCGTCCGCCGGGGCCTGATCGTGCCATTCGTAACCCGCCTCTCCGTCCAGTCGCAGCACCGCCCGGGCATGGAGGGGGAGGTTGAGGGCAAGACGTGGAGTTGCCCGTAAGTAGGAGGTGGACCCCAGGCCAAAAGTCTGGGTCCGCCTCAGGGCCTGGGCCCGGAACTCCATGAACCGGTTCGGCAGATAGCGGAGTTGAGCTTCGCCGGATTGGCCCGTGGCGCCCAGCCCCCAGCTTTCATTCCGGAGAAGGCTGTAGGAAAAATCCGAACTCACCGTGGTGGTGTGCTGCAGGTGAACCCGCTCGGACCAACCTTGGCTGGTGCTCTCCCGGCTTCCAGATCTGCGGAAGAATTGGTATTGGGAGACAAGACTGCTTCCTTTACCCCACCTGAAACGATGGTTGGCACTGGCCCGGTCGTTGGTGAAATCGATGTCGTTCACGCGGTCGTCCCTGGCCACCCGCTCTACCACGATCCAGGCCCTGGAACTCTCCATGGACAAGCGCAGAGTTTCAGTGTTCTCGTCCTCCCGGAAGCTCAATCCCGAAGCGGCCACGGAGGTGAAGTCGCGGAAAGCGCTATGGTACTCAAGCCTCCCGGGGAAAGCCCAATTCCTGGAAGTCAGGACGGCACCCCATTCCCCGAGCTCGTAGTTGGCCCGAGAACCATAGATCCCCCGGTTCGTGTCCCGGACCCGCCGCCCGAACGCAATGAGGGAAACCGGGGCTCCGGAGAGGAGGCGCAGCCTGCCGCCACCGTCCAACTGCTCCCCCCCCCCGTCCGGCGAAGGCTCCCCCCCCTTCCATTGGGTCTGGGTGAATAGTGGCCGGAGGTTCAGGTCGAACCGGAGGACCTTGGGATCCACCACTGAGCCCCCCAGCGCCAGGTCGAGCCACTGACGGAAGGTCCTCCGTGTCCGGTCGAAAGTCTCCGACAAGCTGACCCAGGACCCATCGAAGTCTGTCCCCGCGTCTCCGGAGGGTGGGCTGAGGTTCAGCGTGCTCTGGGCCATAGACCCCTCGGCGGGGAGGCAGAGCAGGGCAAGCCCGGCACCGAAGGAGACCCAGGACCGTCTCACCCCTTTCCACCCCCCTCCGGAACAACCGAACGATGACAGTTCCCGCACTCCAGAACTCCGAAGGCCGTTCCCCCGTCATGACAGGTGGCACAGGTCTTTCCACTCTCCAGATCCGCCATGGTCAGGGTGGTCTCCCCCGCCCTCATGGTAAAGGGCTCCGGATGGCACACCTGGCAGGTATAACGGATCCGGTGGACCCAGTGGGGAAACACGCTGGGGGGATAGGAGCTGGAGCCCAGGGTCTCCTCACCACGGGTGAGCACCAGGTCTCCCAGGAGCTCAGGCTCCTTCCGGTTCTCACCAAGGACAAGGGCGGCGTGGCAGCGCTCACAGGTATCTGCCGAGAACGCCACGGTGCCATGACAGCGCCCACAGGCCTCTCCGGCGTTGATCTCCTCCATGGTGATTTTGGTTCCGGGGCGGGGGAAGAGAGTGGGGTGACAACTCCCGCAACCGTCCCAGGCCACGTGGGAAGAATGGGGGAATTCCGTTTCCACGTCCCCGAAGAGGAAATCGAAACCGAAACCGCTCTCCTCGGGCTCCACCTCGCCCGGGAGGCTCCGCCGGGGCCGGATGATGCCGTCCCGAAGGGCCTGGCTCCAATCCACGTTCCCCGCCCAGTCCCTGGGGAGCAGGGCGAGGACACTGTCCGGGTCGGACGCGCTCTCGATGGGGGGAGGGGGAAGGGTGTCCGGAACCAAGCCCCTGGCCGGGGACCCCTGGGACACTGCCGTCGGCTCCGGGGGGGGCGGTATGTCCAGGAGAACCCCGGCGGCACGCCCACATCCCAAAAGCAGGAGGGCCCCCAGGAGCCCTAAACCGGCTCGCCCCAATTCATGATCCTCCCGGAGGTAAAGGGGAAGCCCCTCCAGATTTCGGAGAAACCCTCCCATACACTCCGATCTTGTCGGGCCCGTACTGGTTCGTTACCAGGATCAGGTATTCGAGGTCGAAGCTGGGATCCACCATGGGCCGGAAGATCTCCACATTCTCGTAATCCACGATCACTTTGGCCGGAAGCCACATGTCCCCCGGGCCCTGGTAGGGGCCGCCGAAAAACATGAGGAGGTTTCCCTCTGGGTCGAAGACCTGGACGTTCTCGAACCCAGCGTCTACCACGTAAAGGATCCCTTCCCGGTCTACGGCAACCCCTTTTGGCCTTACGAACTGGCCTAGTTGTTGCCCGTAGCTCCCCACCGAACCGAGGAAGTTCCCTGCCCGGTCGTAGACCTTGACTTTGAAATCCCCGAAATCGCTGACGTAGACGCGGTCTCCCTCGACCCAAAGGTTGGTGGGTTGGAAGAGCCGGTTATCATCGGATGACACGTCCGCGGGCAGGGTGGTCAACTCCTGAAAGGTCACCTTGTCGTATGCCCGCACCTCCGCCGCTTCCAGGTCGGCTACCCAAAGAGCGTCCGGTGTCACGAAGAGATCTACCGGGACGTGGCCCTCCCCCTCTCCAAAGCCGCCTACGTACGTGCCGGCGCTGTCGAAGACCACCACCTGGCCGCGCCCTGTATCCGTCACGAATAGGCGCCGATCCTCCGGGTCCACCGAACAGTTGATGGGCTTCTGCAGCTGTCCCACCCCCCTCGGTTGGAAATAGTCGAAGGTCCTGTCCACAAGGTCCACAATCTCCAGGCCACCCAGAACCGTGTCGCAGATGTAGATTCGTCCCCGGTTTATGGCGACTCCATATGGCTTGACGACCATCCTGGTCTCGGGTTCCTCTTCTTCTCCCACAAGAGACCTCAGGAATGACCGGTCTTCCTCTTCCACGTCCCGAGAGTTGGAGAAGCTGCCCAGATATTGGATCCGGGCAGTATCCGGCGGAGATGGGAACACGATGAGGGCGGGAAGTGGTTCGGGCCCTCCCCCCCCTCCACGCCGCGCCCCGCAACCCGCTACCGCCAAGACACTTACGAAAACAAGGAAAGCCCTGCACCTGATTTTCCCAACCATGTCAACCCTCTATTCGTGCATTTCTTATCGTCAGAAAGGGGGCGGCGATACCCGCCGCCCCCAGCATTCCGCCTCCTACGATCCTCTGCACCTCAAGCGGTCAAGCCACCTACCATTTCCCCCAACAGGGTCACTTGATGTGGCAGGTCATACAGAGTGCGCTGGCAGCGTTGGACTTGAGAAGCAAGGAGCCCAGACCGGAGCCATTGTGCACGTCGTGGCAGGAGGCACACTGCATCTGGCCGGCGAACAACATGTCATCCGCGATGGTCCCGCCAAGTCCCGAAGAGGCCGTGGTCGGATCCTCCAAATCCAAAGAAACAACATCGGCATGAGCTGCGTCGTACGTGATGGAGATCGGATGGTCGTCGCTGAGACTTGTGCCCAACAGTGCAGCACCGGTAATAAATTCGGTACCACCGGTCGCCCCGCCGAAATTGTCCACCGCTACCGTGCCATCGTGACAGCTCAGACAGAGCTTGGATGCCCCGCCTGGTTGCCCAACAGGGGCATCCATGGTTGCGCTGGAGTAAAGCGTGAAGGTAGCAGCGGTGATCTCGTGGTCCCAGAGGGGCGCGTCGGCCACCACTTGCGAGTTGTGGGGCGTGTGGCAGGTGATACAAACCTCACCACTAGTGTTCCATATCTCAGAGCTGAAGTCGTGTTCGCTGCCGATGATAGTCTGCGCCCCCAGAGCCGCAGGCACCAGCACCGCCATAAGGGTGAATAGTAGCCGTTTCATGGCTGTCTTCCTTCTCCTCTCTACGCGTCGTGCGCGCTGAAGTGAAAAGTTCCCCCCACTTCTTTGTCAATCTTCATGCCTACCCGGGAAACCCTCTCTAGGGGCAATGAAGGGAATCCCCCGGGTCGGTCTGTTGCCTCGAAAAGCCTTCCAAAACCAGGGCTTTCGCATGCGAGGAAACCCAACTGTCAAAAAACGCGTCCAACTGGACGCCCCCACACTATCACAATGTCGCCTATCACATTGTCGTATATTAGTAACAAGGTGTCCTGTGTTACGCAACAGTTTCGTGACTCTTTTCACACATCGATAATCGTGGATAATAACCGGACCGATACCTGTGCTTTTCGGGGAGCCCCGTACCACCGGCCTTCCCAGCCGATTCTTTATGACCGAATCCTGGGAAAACGAGTGGAAATCCCCGGTTCGGATCGGTTGGAAACCACGGGGTTTTGCCAATGTCCCGATTGGTCTTCCCGGTTGCCCAGGGTTCCGGTATCATGGGGGCTGCCCATGTTGAGTCGGCACTCCGATGAAAAGAATCTTTCAGAAAAGGTTGTGCCGCGGTAACCTTTTTTTTACAGACACCTGATCCTGGGGTGAGATCGTCGGTGGGTGTTGGTCTGGCAAAGGGAAGTCAAGGCTGACGGGAGATGGCGGGTCGCCCCAAGGATGGGGGAGCAATACGAATGGTGGTGCAGTTTTTTATCTGAGTTGCCGGAGAGGGGCCCCATGGCCGACGAAACGCAAGTAGACCTCAGGGCGATACGCAAAGAGCTTGGCTTCACCCAGGCCGAATTCGCTGAGATGATCGGTGTTTCCCCACGCACTGTGCAGAGCTGCGAGCAAGGCTGGCGCAATCCGAGCCCGGCGGTCGAGAAGGCGGCCCTCCTTCTCCTGTTAGCTCACCGCCGTGGGCCGGAATTCGGTGTGGAGAAATGTTGGGAAACGCTGGACTGCTCCGAAGAGGAGCGAAAGGCATGCCTGGTCTATCAGACGGGCCAGGGTCATATCTGCTGGCTTCTGAATGGGAACATATGTAAGGGAGTTCGGCATCGCTCCTGGGAGGAGAAGAAGGTCGCCTGCGCGAAGTGTGACTTCTTCAAGATCCTGCTCTGCGACGGTATCCCCACTCGGTAACGGTACACCCCCCCTGGGGGCCGAACGCTCCAGGCGCGTCCCCCTTCTTTCATTTGTCGTGACAGGTGAGGCAAAGCCGGCTTCCATTGTTGTCCATACGGAGAAGCCCGGTCCCTTCGTTTAGGTCATGTGGGTCATGGCAGGTGGCGCACTGCACTCGTTGAGTCCCGTCTTCCAGGAAGAGCTTGAGGCCCGCCTGGGCCACATGGGCTTCCGGGTGAAGACCTGGGTCCGAGAACGGGTCATACTCGATCGAGATGGGATGGTCGTCGCTGAGGTCTGTGCCCAGAGACATTCCTTCTCCGCCAAACGCCTGATCAGCGATTACTCCGTCATGGCATGAGAGGCAAACGAGGGATGTCCCCGTAGGCCCTACCGGAGTTGCCGCATCCATGGTTGGACTGTCATACATGCGGTAGGCGGCTTGCGGTTTTTCAATCGTCTTCGAGGCCGCTATCGAAGGAGCCGGCGGGTGACAGATTACACAGGCATCTGCTCCGTGGCCGACATCGAACCCCGCCGAACGCGGTTGGACGGGGAAGGGTTCGGGGTTGGGGGCGGTTTCGGGGCTGGGGGTGATCTCGGATATGGGGGCGGGTTGGATTCCCGGTCCGGTCTCAACGACGCCGTAGCCGGGCAAGAAGCCCGGGACTGGTGCCCAGGGGAAAGGGACCAGCAGAAACGGAACAAAGACGAGACACCGAATCGAAGAAATTCGGCCGGTTGACATAGTTTGCTTTTCTCCCGCGGGCATCCTCTCGCGAGGCTCGAGAACGATGGAAAACCGTCGAACACTCCTTGGAGGAAGCCAGAGGGATGCCGAATAGGGCACGAGCACATCTGAAAGCGGGAAACATATGTTTGGTATCAGGTTACCGGATTTTGAAAAGCGGAAGTGAAAGCGGAGGGGGGCCCAAAAGTGGGAAAGCTTTTCCGGGGAACCGGAACCGAATACCCAAAGAGGCCGGCATGGAGTAGGGTCTGTCCTGACTTGCGGCGGTCGCGACTGCGGCGGGAGCCGCCGCCCGGCCTGGTTCCGCGGGTTTCTGTCTGGAAGTCATTCCTGGCGGATGGAACTGGATTGACATCAGAAGGTGGCGGGGTACTCCTTTCAACCCTGTGGTGGACATCGCGTATACGATAAGTTTGAAAGGGTGATTCGCCTGCAGGACTCTTGTTCTCTGCGCTCCTGGGGTAGCCAAGTGTTCGAAGGACTTTTTACAGGCATCATCTGGATCCTGGCGAACGTCCTCTACATCGACCTCAAAAGGAAGGGGAAGCCGGGTTGGGGCCGAATGATCCTCTTCTGGATGGGGATACCCCTCACCTGGCTCTGGCTCTTCCTCATCAAGGAGGGCTCGGCCCCCGAGCTCGTGGAAACACCCGACGATGCCGATGTGATCCTGGCCGAAATCCGGAGGGACAAACAACTGAGGCCTGGACCTTCAGAAGGGAAAGAAGGAGGCCCCTCCCCGGACAGGAAAGGGCCCCTTTCTTTCTAGCCTCCGCCGGCGATGTTTCTGTTCCCGGCCTAGCCCTCTGTGATGGTCACCGACTCCATGACCACGTCTTCCAGGGGTCGGTCTCCTGGGGCGGTCGGAGTAGTTCCAATGGCCCGAATCACCTCCATGCCATCGGTCACCTCTCCGAAGACGGCATGTTTTCCATCCAACCAGGGGGTGGCTTCCAGCGTGATGAAGAACTGAGAGCCGCCGGTGTTGGGTCCTGCGTTCGCCATGGAGATAATCCCGGGGCCGCCATGCCCAAGGTCTGGGTGGAACTCATCCTTTATGGTGTATCCCGGACCGCCCCGGCCGGTGCCAGCTGGGTCACCACCCTGAATCATGAAGTCCTTGATGACCCGGTGGAAGATTACCCCTTCGTAGAATCCCTTCTCAGCCAGGTCGATGAAGTTCTTGGTGGTCTGAGGAGCGCGGTCCTCAAAAAGCCCGATGGTGAAGCTGCCGAGGTTGGTTTTGAACTGAGCGGCTCGGTTGGCCATGTGTTCCTCTCTTGATGGGAAGGTCCGAGACCGCTTGGACATGCCCGCGGTCGATTCGTCCGATCCGATAAGGGTAACGAAACCTGGTGGTCGATCAACTGGTCAGAACCGCAAGGCTGCCTGGAGTCCAAAGAGGTTGTTGTCGACCTCCTCCGTCCGATCACCCTCCCCGAAAAAGATGTACTCGGCTTTGAGAGCGACCTTGCTGGTTGGGTAGTAGGCGAAGCTGAGAACGAACTCGGTTAAATCTTTGTTGCCCTTTCCTGGATCCCGCCCCAACTGGCTTCCTGGATCCAGATAATCCAGGGAACCGACGCGTAACGTCGGCCGGAACTTGTTTTCGAAAAGGCGGGATGCCTGGAAGAAATATCCGCTCATGTCCCCCTCTCCATCGGGGCTCGGATTTTCGGTTTCGGCGGTGGAGTACTCTCCCCAGAAGTCCGCGATGGGGGTCCGAACCATGAGGAATCCGCCGAACATGGTCAGATCGTGGTCACCGTTGTCGTCCCATGCTCCGTTGTACGTTGAGCCGCCGAATTCGACCATGTCCCGGATGAGAAGATTGACTCTCGCTCCCAAAGCCCGGTCTTCATTGTTGTCTCGGTACTGACGGCTTCCGCGGAGGTTGGAGCCGTCCCCCAACCCATTGATGGTGTAGGCGTCGAAGGAGATGGAGAGGTCCTGGTTGAGATCCTTGAACCCGTGTAATACGACACCCACGTCCTTCCAGGCGCTCACCCCGATTTCCCGGGCCACCTGGGGTCGGGAGATGGTGAAATTGCTGAGTGGGTCATGGAGTTCATCGAACCGGTTGAAGGGTGTCAGGATACCTCCCACCTTCACCGCAAGATTCTGGGTGAACCAGAAGTCGATGTAGGCTTGCTCCACGAAGGTGTTGTTTCCCCCAGTGCCGCCGTGTTCCAATTCAAATTCGGCGAAATACTGGATCTTGTCGCTGGCCCACCCCGACACGTACATGGCCAGGTAATGGAGGTCGAAGTTTTTGTCCTTCTGCTGGTCCCGGAAGTACTCGGTGTAGAGGTAACCTCCCAAGGCGGGGCCCTCGGTGCCGCTCACCTCGCCCTCGTCACCACGAGACATCTGCACGAGGTAGTCCACCAGGAGTGCTTCTTCCTCTGCGGTCAGAGCAGCCTGACCCCGCATGGACCGAACGATGCCCGGCCAGTCCCCTGACGGGTAGGACTCCGGGGAGTAGGCGGCATGACACCGCCCGCACTTTGCGTCGTAGAGCTCTTCCGCGGTCTGTGCCGAGAGATCCCCACCGGGTGGAGCGAGGAAGCACAGGGCCGCGACAGCGATAAGAAGATTCCATACGCGCATGATAGTCTCCGTTCGTAACGCCTTGAGGGCTCGGGGGGGAGTTGAGCTGGTTGGGCGCCGAGCCAAAAAAGGACGTGAGTGGAAAACGTTTCGCGTCGAAAGATTACTGCGATCTTTGAGCTTAATCAATGATGTTTGCTCCGACCCAAGCCCTGCCCCTAGCTTCTCCGGTCCGTGACGGAACACTGCCTCAAGCGGAGCGGACGCATGAAACTCTCGATGCACCTGCCTCGTCGCCGTTGGTTATTCTTGTTCCCCGGCTTGCTGGCCCTGGGGGCCTGCCTGGGGGCGTTGGAGCTGGCTCCTGACGACTCGGACCAGGTGCTGGCCCGTCACCTCCTTGATGCCCCCAGCCCGCTCGAATCCGGTGACCTGCCTGTGAAGGCCCTCTATTACGGGAGTGGCACCGATAAAAACCGTGGGGAGTTCCGGGACTCGGTTGCTTTTGTCACGAACCCTGTGGATGCATCGAAGCTGGTGGGCCTGGGAAGGAGCGCGAAGAGCCGAAACGAGTATTGGGGCTTCAAGCCCGACTCTTTTCCTCTGAATGCCCGCGTCTGGTATCCCGGAGGCCCTGGGCCTTACCCCCTCGTTCTGGTGGCCCATGGGAACCACAATATGAAAGACTTCTCGGATCCGGGTTACGAGTACCTTGGTCGACACCTGGCCAGCCGCGGTTTCATTCTGGCCTCCCTGGATATGAACTTCGTCAATGGAATTGGAGGGGGAGGAGACCGGAGTGAAAATGATGGAAGAGGCTGGCTGTTCCTGAAACATCTCGAGGCTTGGGAAAGTTTCAACGACGATCCAGAAAACCCCTTCCATGGCCTGGTGGACATGGAGAATCTCGGGATTATGGGCCATTCCCGGGGTGGGGAGGCCGTGGGCCACGCAGCCGCCTTCAACGTCCTCTCCCACTACCCCGATGACGCGACGCTCACCTGGGATTTCGGATTCGACATCAGAGCCGTTATCGCCATAGCCCCCGTGGACGGGCAGTATCGGCCCACCAGCCGTCTAGCGCCGGTGGCGAACGTCAACTACCTGGTTTTTCATGGGACCCACGATGGAGATGTCTCCAGCTTTTCAGGGTTGAGGACCTATAAGAGAATTCAGTTCACCGACGGGAAACCTCACTTCAAAGCATCGGTCTATGTCCACCGTGCGAACCACGGCCAGTGGAATACCGTCTGGGGGCCTCACGACCGTGGGTCTCGAAGTGGCCGGTCCCTGGACCTCCGTGGTCTGCTGGAAGGGGAGGAACAGCGGCAGTTTGCTTTGGTCTATGCCACAGCGTTCCTGGAGTCTTCCCTCAAAGGAGGGGACGAATACCTCCCTCTCTTCAGAGACCATCGAGTGGCTGGTGGCTGGCTTCCAAAGACGATGTATATCACCCAGTTCCAGGAAAGCAGCTTCCGGCCCCTGGCCACCTTCGAGGAGGACATCGACGTGACCACCGGGGATGTCTCCGGTCTCGAGATTCGGGGCGACAGCCTCGCAACCTGGAAGGAGGACGTTCTCCCTCTTCGGTCCCGGTCAGGGACGTCAACCAGCTCCCAGGAAAACCAAGCCGTATGGTTGGGTTGGAACAACCGCATCGCGGGGAAGGACACCACAAAGATGGGCCCCCCGGCCAAGTACGCCCTGGTTCTTCCACCGGATCTTCCAAGGGAATGGCAGCTGGGCCCCGGTGCAACGCTGGACTTCATGCTCACAGCCCTCGATCAGACTCCTGGGCCCCGGAAGGACCCCGCTGCCGACGAAGAGAAGGAGGAGGAGGAAAGAGAGGGAGCTGAAGAGGGAGGGGTTGGTGACGAAGAAAAGGGGAAATCCAAGATTGGGAGCTTCCTTTCAGGCCTGTTCTCCTTCCTCTCACACGATCCTTCCGAAGACGAAGAGGAGGAGGAGAAAGCGCCCCTTCGGCTTTCGATCCAGCTGGTGGATGCCGACGGGCATTCTGAAAAGGTCCTTCTGAACCGTTATGGCCCCGTCCGCCACCCAATCGAGATCCGAATCCAGAGACGGGAGGACCAGAAGTACGCTGGGAACACGGAGATGGTTCTCCAGAGCTACTCCATCCCCTTGGCGGACTTTCTTTCCCGAACCTTGAACGGGTTGAACCTGTCGAGGTTGGTGGAGATCCAGTTCCTTTTCGACGAGAGCAAAGCGGGAACGGTCGTCCTGGACGAAGTAGGGTTTTCCCGGATGGATCCAGCTTTTCTCAGGGCGTCCGCTTCTCGTTAGGAACTGGCCGAAGGAATGGGGTGAGGCCGTGCACCGGCTTCTAACGCCAGCCGATACTGAAGCGGTGGGATGGATCCCCTGATTCGAACCCCTCGAAGGCGTAGTCCAGGATTATGTCGTCTCCCATGAAGCCTCCCCCAAAGGTCAGAGGGATGCCCGTCTGTTCGTCCGGCAGGTGCCTGAATCCAAACCGGGCCACAAAGGTCCTGCCCGTAACCGGCCAATAGGCCACCTCCAGTCCCACCGACGGACTGACGTCGCCGTCCACCCGGTAACTCACGGCGCCGGATGCCGCGAGGTCCAGAGGGCCCACCTGGGTTGACCGTGTCGAAGCCCCCAAAACGAAACGGAGAGGAAGGGGGATATCCTCACCTCCGATCTTCATGTCCCGGCCCAGATTCTGAACGGCAAACCCAAGGGTAAGGGGGCCGGGAGAAGTTGTGGCGCCCAGGTCGATGGCTCCAGTCGCCGTCCTCCTGGGTCCAAATCGTTCTTCGATGAGCTTTCCCACGAAACCCATCTGGATTCCTTTGATGGTCCGCCCATACCCAGCGGATACCACCAACTCAGAAACCCCCACCCATCCTCCCTCCCTGAGGGAGCCGATGTCGGCTGGAAGTCCCAGGAGGTCTTCTCCAAGAACCGGTTCGGTCGCATTTGCACCGTAACTCAGGTGCTGGATGCCCAGAGCCACCCCTCCTGAAAACCAGCTTCCTCCGGCGGACAAAGAGACCAGAGTGGATTGGGATCCGAAGCGTTGCAGGGAGCCCGAAAAACCCTGGGCTCGGTTCAGGAGGCCGGGTTGAAAGAACAGGGCATCCGGGTCCGCGAAACCCATGGCGAATGAGTTCCCCAAGGCCAACGCTCGGGTGCTTGCCGAGAGGTCCAGCACGATAGGGCCCCGATCCCTCGACTGGGAGCTGGCCGGCGAACCAGGAAGAAGGAGGAGGACCGCAAACCCGAGGAGTTTGAGTTCGGGGTGGGTGGGAACTCTGGGTTTCCGGGCGCTACGGGCTGGCATAGGTGCCTCTCGGCTTTGGTTTCGGGGGGGTGGAAACTCGTCTCCAGGGCTCGCTGGCGCAACTGGGGTGATGGGGCAGAGGTGGCAGGATCATAAGGGGGCTCTGCACCCCACCTGCGCAGAGCGTCCTCAAGTCATTTCCTGTCGATAGCCGCCTTCAAACCACAGCCGTCACATTCCAACAGAACCCGGTTCCTGACGTATGCCACATCGGATCGGGGGGGAATCGAGGTGAGGTTGAGGAGGGTCCCGCAGCGGGGGCATGAAGCGGTTCCCCTTCTTACCTCTTCCTGCAGAGCTTTTTCTTCCGATGGGTTCAGCTTTCCGAACATACCCTATTCCCATTCGCTGTCTTCGCCCCTCTGCCCATGGGGGCGCCCACGTGCCTGCCTCACCTTCCCGGTAAGCAGGCTGTCGCAGCCCCCCGGGCGGTGACCCTTACATCCGCAACCAATCCGGGACAAGGGGAAACGGTGGGAGTGAGCATAGAATCTCTCCTCGGGCGCAGCAAAGCCATGGAGAGGGTAAGAGCCTTCGCCAGGAAAGCGGCTCAGGTGAACGTGCCGGTCCTCATCCTTGGGGAGACAGGAA